>DASTAL010000185.1:0-1653 GCA_035712685.1 Rudaea sp.
GTTCGCCACGATCTGGCCGGGCTTGATCGCCGCGCCGTCCTTGACCGCGATGGTGGCGCCGTACGGTACCTTGTAGCGCTCGCGCTCGCGGCCATGCGCGTCGAGCACCGACAGTTCACCGGAGCGCGACACCGCGACCAGATGCCCTTGGGAGTGGTGCACGGTCTTGAGGTTGTTGAACTTGAGCGTGCCGGCGGTCTTCACCTGCACGTTGTCCACTGCAGCCGCACGCGAAGCGGCACCGCCGATGTGGAACGTACGCATGGTCAGCTGCGTACCGGGCTCGCCGATGGACTGCGCGGCAATGACGCCGACCGCTTCGCCCATGTTGACGAGGTGGCCGCGCGCAAGGTCGCGTCCGTAGCAATGCGCGCACACGCCGAAGCTCGACTCGCAGCTGATCGGCGAACGCACCAGGATCGACTGCACACCCGCGGCATCGAGCTTGTCGACCCACTTTTCGTCGAGCAGGGTATTGCGCGTGACCAGCGGCTTGTTGTCGTTGCCCGGCGCGTACACGTCGGCAGCCACGATGCGGCCGAGCACGCGGTCGCGCAGCGGTTCGACCACGTCGCCGCCCTCAACAATTGCGGTCATGGTCAGGCCGGCGAGCGTGCCGCAATCCGGCTCGGTCACGACCACGTCCTGCGCCACGTCCACGAGACGGCGGGTCAGGTAACCCGAGTTTGCGGTCTTAAGGGCAGTATCGGCCAGGCCCTTGCGCGCGCCGTGCGTGGAGTTGAAGTACTGCAGCACGTCGAGGCCTTCGCGGAAGTTCGCCTTGATCGGCGTCTCGATGATCGAGCCGTCCGGACGCGCCATCAGGCCGCGCATGCCGGCGAGCTGGCGAATCTGCGCCGCGGAACCGCGCGCACCGGAATCGGCCATGATGAACAGCGAGTTCATCGACTTCTGCTCGATCGCCTCGCCCTTGGCGGACTTCACCTTGTCGACGCCGATGCCCTTCATCATCGCACCGGCCACGAGTTCGTTCGTGCGCGACCAGATGTCGACGACCTTGTTGTAGCGTTCGCCGGCGGTCACCAGGCCCGAAGCGAACTGCTCCTGGATTTCCTTGACGTCCTTCTCGGCGCCTTCGAGGATCTTCGCCTTCTCGCCCGGGATCTTCATGTCGTCGATGCCGATCGAGATACCGGCGCGGGTCGCGTAGTTGAAGCCCGTGTACATGAGCTTGTCCGCGAACACGACCGTGTCCTTGAGGCCGAGCTGGCGGTAGCAGGCGTTGATCAGGCGCGAAATCGCCTTCTTGGTCAGCTCGATGTTGATCAGCGCGAACGGCAGGCCCTCGGGCAGGATTTCCGCGAGCAGGGCGCGGCCGACCGTGGTATCCACCAGCGTCGTCTTCTCGCTGCGGTTCTTCTTCTCGTCGATGAGCACTTCGCGGATGCGCACCTTGACCTTGGCGTGCAGTTCCACCGCGCGGTTCTGGTAGGCGCGGTTGACCTCGGTCAGGTTCGCGAACGCCATGCCCTCGCCCTTCGCGTTTTCCAGCGCGCGGGTCATGTAGTAAAGGCCCAGCACCACGTCCTGCGTCGGCACGATGATCGGATCGCCGTTCGCTGGCGACAGGATGTTGTTCGACGACATCATCAGCGCGCGCGCCTCGAGCTGCGCTTCCAGCGACAGCGGTAC
>DASTAL010000186.1:0-2425 GCA_035712685.1 Rudaea sp.
CTGGTGGTGTTCGCGCATGTGCTGCCGCTTGCGATCCGCGCGATGCGCACGCCAGCGCTGCGAAATTACGGGTTCGCCGTCGGCGGGTTGCTGATCGCACAAGTGTGCCTCGGCATCAGCAATGTCGTGTACGGATTGCCCTTGCCGGTAGCCGCCGCGCACAACCTCGGCGCGGCCTTGCTGCTGCTTTCGCTGCTCGCTCTTGCGGTGCGCTTGCGCCCTGCGCCACGCTAGACTGCGCGCATGATCGCAATCGCACGCGAATACTGGGAACTGACCAAACCGCGCATCGTCGCGCTGCTGGTGTTCTGCGCCGTGATCGGCATGTTCCTGGCCGTGCCCGTCCTGCCGCCGTGGCGGGCGCTGGTGTTCGGCACGCTCGGTATCTGGCTAGCGTCCTCGTCCGCCGCCGCGTTCAACCAGCTCATCGACCGGCGCATCGACAAGCTGATGGCCCGCACCGCGCATCGGCCATTGGCGACCGGGCACCTGAATTCGATGCAGGTCTTCGTGTTCGCGAGTCTGATCGGCGCGTTGTCGATGGTGGTGTTGGTCATGTTCGTCAATCCGCTCACCGCCGCGCTGACGTTCGCCGGCTTGATCGGCTACGCCGTGATCTACACCGCGTTCCTCAAGCGCGCCACGCCCCAGAACATCGTCGTCGGCGGCATCGCCGGCGCGGTGCCGCCGTTGCTCGGCTGGACCGCGGTGACGAACCAGGTGCATCCCTACGCGCTGCTGCTCGTGCTCATCATCTTCGTGTGGACGCCGCCGCACTTCTGGGCGCTGGCGATCTTCCGCCGCGACGATTACTCGCGCGCGCAAGTGCCGATGCTGCCGGTGACGCACGGCGTCGAATACACGCGCTGGCACGTGCTCTTCTACACCGTGTTGCTCGTCATCGCGACCCTGCTGCCGTACCTGGCCGGCATGAGCGGCCTGTTTTATCTGGGCGGCGCGCTGGTGCTCGGCGCGGGATTCCTTTACTACGCGGTGAAGTTGCTGAGCCCGCCGGACGAGCGCTTCGCCATGCGCGTGTTCAATTATTCCATCGTCTACCTGATGGCACTTTTCGCGTTCATGTTGATCGACCACTACGTCGATTCGTCTCCGCTCCAGCGCACGGTCCTGTCGCTGCACCGGATCGGGTGACGCGCTACACTGCGGCTCCGAATCGCTCCGGAGTGGCGCCATGACCAGCGTTTACGATTTCTCCGCCAGGACCATCGACGGTGACGAGCAGAAATTGTCCGCCTACAAGGGCAAGACCCTGCTCGTGGTGAACGTCGCCAGCAAGTGCGGCTTCACGCCGCAGTACACGGGCCTGGAAGCGCTGTACGAGAAGTTCAAGGACAAGGGCCTCGTCGTGCTTGGCTTTCCCTGCGACCAGTTCGGCCACCAGGAACCGGGCGACGAGAACGAGATCAAGAATTTTTGCTCGCTCAACTACGACGTGAAATTCCCCCTGTTCGCGAAGATCGAGGTCAACGGCGCGAATGCGCATCCGCTGTACAAGTACCTGAAGTCGCAGGCTAAGGGCCTCCTCGGCAGCGAATCGATCAAGTGGAATTTCACCAAATTCCTGATCGACAAGGACGGCAAGGTCATGACGCGCTACGCGCCAGTCGATACGCCGGAAAAGATCGAGAAAGACGTCGCGGCGGCGTTGTGAATTCATGTTCGAGCTGAAACGCACGCCGTTCCACGAACGCACGTCGAAACGCTGTCTGCCGCAGAACTGGCGGCGCTGGGCCGGCTACATCGTCGCGGGTTCGTACGATCTCGTGCTCGACCGCGAGTACTGGGCCATCCGCGACGCTGCTGCACTTATCGACATCACGCCGTTGATGAAATACATCATCGAAGGCCCCGATGCGGCGAGGCTACTGCACCGGATGACGCCGCGCGACGTGCTGAAGATGGCCGTCGGCCAGGTGTTCTACACCGGCTGGTGCGACGACGACGGAAAAATGCTCGACGACGGCACGATCTCGCGGCTGTCCGAAACGAAATTCCGCCTGACTTCCGCCGAGCCTTCGCTGCGCTGGCTAGCGATGAACGCGGTCGGCATGGATGTGACGATCAGCGAAGTCACCGACCAGGTTGCCGCGCTGAGCCTGCAAGGCCCCAAGTCGCGCACGATCCTCAACAAGGTGTGCGCCAAGCCGCTCGACAAGCTCAAGTTCTTCCGCATGACGGAAACCAAGCTCGCCGGCGTGCCGGTGACGATTTCGCGAACGGGTTATACCGGCGACCTCGGCTATGAAATCTGGATGCCGGCGGACAAGGCACTGACGGTGTGGGATGCGCTGATCGAGGCCGGTCGCGATTACGGCATCGTGCCGTGCGGGATACTCGCGATGGACATGGCGCGCGTCGAAGCGGGCCTGTTCATGATCGACGTCGACTACACGGCGACGAACCA
>DASTAL010000187.1:0-9548 GCA_035712685.1 Rudaea sp.
TACTGGCGCGAGGATTGATAGGAAGTCAGAACTTTTGCCGTTTACCGGTCAAGAAGCTCGAATCGACCGGGAGATTGCAAATGTTCGTCCATCATCGGAATCATCGCCGCGGACGCGGCTTGCTGCTGAAAACGCTGCCCACGGCCCTACTGCTGGCTTTGGGCGGGAGTGCCTGCGCGGCGACGCTCACCGTCAACAGCCTCGCCGACAACACGACTGCCGGAGACGGTTCGGTGACGTTGCGCGAGGCAATCCTTGCGTCGATCAACCAAACGGCGACCGATCTAAGCCAGACTGGCACGGGCAACGACACGCTTGACTTGACCGGGTTGAGCGGCACGATCGCGTTGAACGCAGTGCTACCGAACATCGCCAGTCCGATCACGATTACCGGGCCGGGCGCGGCCTTGTTGACGATTCAAGGCAGCAGCGGCAACGGTGGTAGCGACGACGGCATCTTCTTTGTTTCCGATGTCTTGGTGGTGAGCAAGGTCACTCTTGCGGGCGGCACGTCGCAGGGTGGCGCCGGAACGACCGTGCAGCGCGACGGTGCCGGCGGCGGCGCCGCGGGGATGGGCGGTGCGGTCTTCGTCAATGGCGGCGGCAAATTCACGGCGAACTACGTCACCTTTACCGGGAATCGCTCGATTGGCGGCGGCGGCGGCTGGACGAATGGACCTTTCTACTCCTTTTATGCTGGTGGCGGCGGTGGTTTCGGTGAAGACGCGCCGGCGATGGCGAGTTCGCCGGCGTATGGCGCACATGCCACGCGCGGCGGCAATGGCGGGCCGTTTGGGAATACCGGCGGAATTGCCGGCACGGTTGGGTTCAGTACCGGTGGCAATGGCGGAGATGGCGGCGGCGGTGGTGGCGGCGGTACGGGCAATGCCACACAGGCCGGCAACGGCGGATTCGGCGGCGGAGGCGGTGGTGCCGGGTATGCGCTATGCGGTGCCGGGCCGGCTGGAGTCGGTGGATATGGCGGCGGCGGGGGTGGCGGTACGCTTTGCGATTATCACGGGTACTCCAAAGCCAATGGCGCGGCAGGAGGGTCGTTCGGCGGCAAGGGCGGCGACGGTTCGGTAGTTACGTTTGGCTCCTCGAGCATCGGTACCGGGGGTGGCGGTGGTGGCGGCGCCGGGCTGGGTGGCGCCTTGTTCGTACGCACGGGTGGAAAAGCCAACCTCAGCAATTGCAGGTTCAGTAGCAACCAGGCGCAGCCCGGCTTGGGCGGCAGCGGCGGCAGCAACGGTATGGCGGGAAGCAATGGTCAAGGCAAGGGTGGCGCGATTTTCATCATGGGCGGCGCAACCGTTTTCGCCGATAGCCCTGCCTTTTTCGGCAATTCGGCGACCGATTCCGGCACATCGTCAACCGACAATGCGGACGTCTACGGCAGCATGATCCTCGACAAGATTTTCCACAACGATTTCGACGGCGACGGGTTTTGACGCTTCGACAGGAATGCAAGCGATGATCGCCTGCCGGAGACGAAGCGCAAGAATCGATCGCGGGATTTGAGACGCTTGCCGGTATCATCCCCCGGATGACCGGATTCTTCGTCCATCGCGACAGCCGCACGGAAGCGCTTGCGGGCGCGCTGTTCGACGCGCTGGATGCGGAACGACCCGCACATGTTCTGGCTGAGCAGACGATTGTCGTCGCGCATCCGGGACTTGGGCGCTGGTTGCTCGGGGAATTCGCACGGCGCGGATCGCGCGGTATCGCGGCGAATTTCGATCTGATCCAGCCGTGGCAATGGCTGGAGCGCGCCGCTGCGAGCGTGCTCGACGGCGCATCCGATCCCGCTTTCAAGAAAGAGAATCTGCGCTGGCATATCCACGCGTTGTTGCCCGCGCTCGATGACGCGCGCGTGCAGGGTTTGATCGATGCCGACGACGGCGAGCGGCGACGTTTCCAGTTGGCCGATCGCCTTGCCGGCGTCTACGCCCAGTATCTGATCTACCGGCCGGACTGGATCGAGGATTGGGAGAACAGCCGCTCGAAAGACTGGCAAGCCTCGCTCTGGCGCCGTCTGCGCCAGCGCATCCCCGGACCGCATCGCGCGCAGCGGCATGCGCAAATTGTGGAAGCGTTGGCCGCGCGGGGCGACGGCGCATCCGAACCGCTGCACATGTTCGGGGTCAGCCATCTGCCGGCCGATGTGCTCGCCGCTCTGCGTGCCGTGTCGGCGCATCGCGCGGTGCACCTGTATTTTCCCGATCCGTGCCGCGAATACTGGGCCGACCTGAAATCGAAGCGCGAGCTGTTGCGCAAGGGCGAAATCGACGAGGAATGGCATTTCGAGATTGGCCATCCGCTGCTGGTCTCGCTGGGACGCATGGCGCAGGATTTCTTCATCGCACTCGAAGGCGCCGGCATCGAACTCGACGCCGGTGAAGACAATGCGCAGGCGCAGTCCCCGAATCTGCTGACGTGCTTGCAGGATGGCATTCGCGCGGGCGAGTCGAAGCTTGCGCAATCGATTCCCGCAACGCCCGCGGATGCGAGCCTGCGCGTGCATGCCTGCGTCACGCGCCTGCGCGAGCTCGAAGTGCTCAAGGATGCGCTGCTGGAATTTCTCCGCAGCAATGCGAAGTTGAAGCACCGCGAAATCGTGGTGATGGCGCCCGACATTGCCGCCTACGCACCGTATCTTCCCGCCGTGTTCGGCGAGGCGGCGCACTACAGCGCCGATCCCGCGCAGATTCCCTGGCACCTGGCCGACGTGCGCCTCGCGCAGACGCATCCGCTGCTGCGCGCGTTCGCCAAGCTGCTCGATCTGGGCGAAAGCCGCTTCACGCTGAGCGAAGTGCTCGACCTGCTCGATGTCCCCGCGTTGGCGCGACGTTTCGGACTCGACGGCGACGATCGCGACGGGCTGGAAGCGACGTTGCGCCGCGCCGGCGTGGCCTGGGGCCTGGATGCCGCGATGAAGGCGGCTGCCGGCGGCGCGGCGGTGGAGAACAATACCTGGTCGTTCGGATTCGATCGCATCTTCGCCGGTGCCATCGCCGGCACGGATCCGGATGGGCAACTACTCGACAAAGTGTTGCCGTTGCCCGGCATCGACGCGTCCGCCGCGTTCGCGCTCGGGCGCGCGCATCGCCTGCTGCATTCCCTGCGCGAGCTGCGCGACGGATTTGCGCAGCCACGGCGCCTGCGCGATTGGTGCGCTTGGCTTGGCGAGCGGGTCGAGGTGCTGTTTCGCGTGGATGCGGACGATGCCGCGGAGGGTCGTGCGCTGGATGCGCTGCGGCGCGCGCTCGCCGAGCTCGGCACGCAATCCACGGCAGCCGGCGCGCAGAAGCTGTCGTGGAGCGTCGCGCGCGAAGCCGTGCGCGGCCAGCTCGATACGGTGTCCGAACGCCAGCCCTTCCTGCTCGGCGGCGTGACGTTCTGCGGCCTCGTGCCGCAGCGCTCGATTCCGTTCCGCGTCGTCTGCCTCATCGGCATGAACGAGGGCGAGTTTCCACGCGACGGCGCCGACGCGGGCCTGAATCGCATGCTCGAACAACCCCGGCGCGGCGACCGCGACACGCGGCGCGAGGATCGCCAGCTTTTCCTTGAAGCCCTGATGGCGGCGCGCGAACATCTGCACATCAGCTACATCGGCCGGGATGCGATCGAGGATCGGTGCATCGATCCCGCCGCGCCGCTGACCGAGTTGCTGCAATTCCTGGACGAGTGCCACGGTCTGAGCGGAAAGGACAAGCGTCCTTGGTTGATCGAACATCCGCAGCAGCCGTTCGATGTGCGCTATTACGACGCATCCGATGCCTGCCTGTTTTCTTTCAACGGCTGCTTCGCGAAAGACGCCGATGCGCGTGTCGAACCGGTCGCCTTCATCGATCTGGCGGGTTCCGCGCAGCCAGCGCGGGATGAAACGCGAATCTGGACGCTCGATGGCTTGACCCGCTTCTGGCGCGATCCGCTGATGGCGCAGTTGCACGAACTCGCCGGCATCGACCGCGGCGCGCTTGACGACGATGCCGCGCTCGACAGCGAACCGCTGAAATCGAATTTCGACCGGCGCGAGCGCATGGAAACGCGCTGCGTGCTTGACGCGCTGCGGCGTGGCGAGGCCATGTTGCCCGAAACCGCGCCCGAGGCGCTCGCGCGCTCGGGTTTGCTGGCGGGCGGGGCGATCGGCGCGCAGGCGTGGGCGGAACTGCGCGAACGTGCGCAACCCGTGCTGACCGAACTCAGGGATGCGCTTGGCGAAAATGCGCGGCAGGCGCCGCGCAATGTCGAACGGGATGTCGACGGCATCCGCATCGTCGGCGTCGTGCGCGACGTGTATGCGCGCGCGCAGGGCGCATCCGTGTTGATCGGATTGCGCGCGCGGCGCGCGGCGGATTTCCGCGACCTGTTGCCGTTCTATATCCGCTACGCGGCGTTGCGGTTGACAGATCCCGATGTCGAACCGGTTTTTCTCGAACAAGCCGAATCCAGACCGGTGCGCGAGCCCGCGTTGCTTGCGGCCATTCGCGCGCAGGACGCGGCGCAATTGCGCGATGGGCTGCAAGTCCTGCTGTCGCTGACGCAGCAGTCGCAACATGCACCGTTGCTGTTTCCCGCCAGAACCGCATGGGCCTGGTGCACGGCGAAGCCAGACGCTCGGCTTGAAAAGGCGCGCACGGCATGGCTCGACGACGAAGGCGAGCGCGGCGAAAGCACCTATGCGCCAGGCTACGGCGGCCTGTTCATGCGTGGAATCGATTTTTTTGATGGCGCCTCTGCGGCATCGCGGGCGTTTGCTGATGCCTGCGCAAGCGTGGCCGGCGTGCTCGATCCGCAGCGCACGGTGCTGTTGCGCGATACGGAGCCGGCGCTGCGATGAACGATCCCATTCGCGCACTCGATTGGCAAACGCTGTCGCTGGTCGCGCCGGATCGCGTGCTGATCGAGGCCAGCGCCGGCACCGGCAAGACCTGGACGATCGCCGCGCTGTACCTGCGCCTGCTGATCGAAGGCGATGATCCACCGGCGGTCGAGAAAATCCTGGTCGCCACCTTCACCGAGGCCGCAGCGCGCGAGTTGCGCGAACGTTTGCGCCTGCGGCTGGCCGACGCCGAGCGCGAGTTGCAACGCATCCTGGGCGTCGCCTCAGCCGGGGGCGGCGAGCACGATGTCGTCCGGAAATGGCTCGCAGGCGTATTCGCCGAGGAATCGAAAGCGAGGCAGGCGCTGCGTCGCATTCAGATTGCGCGCATGGTTTTCGACCGCGCGCCGATCGGCACGATCCACATGCTGTGCCAGCGGTTCCTGCACGATTTCCCGCTGGATTCCGGTGTCGCCGCCGCGCAGGCGAATCTGGACGAAGACGCGCTGCTGCGCGAATGCGTCGAGGATTTCTGGCGCCGGCGCTATCTCGCGGACACGGCGATCGATCCTGCCGAATCGGAACTGTTCGGCGGCGGCCCGGAAAAATTGCTGTTCGACGTGCGCGCCATGCTGGCACAGGATGCGCGGGTTCTGGCGGCCGATGGCGCAGAGGAGTTGGCGCGCGGCGTGACCGCGTTGCGCGCGGAGAAATCCGCCGCTCCATTGCGCGAATGGGCCACGAACCGCGCGTTGCATGCGCCACGCAAGAGTCTGTTGGGCAATCGCCTCGCGCGCATCGCCGACGCGTTGGAAAACGGCAGCGATGTGGATGTGCACGAGGCGCTGGCCGAGATGCCCGCGTCGCACGTGGTCGACGAGCAGCAGCATCCCGATGCGCCGCTGCGGCTGCGCGACGATCCGTTGATTCAACGCTTGCAACGTCTGCAAGTGCTGGCATCCAGGCGCAAGACATTCATCCGCGGCCGCGTGCTCGCCGCCGCCTGCGAATTCTGCCGCGAGGAAATCCCGCGCCGCGCCGAACAGCGCCAGGGCCAGACCTATTCCTTGCTGATCCGCAACGTGCATGCGCGGGCATGCGGCGCACGCAGCGCGTTCGCGCTGGCCCTGTTCCAGGCGTATCCCTACGCACTGGTCGACGAATTCCAGGACACCGACAAGCAGCAGTTCGAAATCTTCGACGCTATCTACCGCGATGCGAATCGCGCGCCGCGCGGCTGGCTTGCCATGATCGGCGATCCGAAACAGGCGATCTACGGATTTCGCGGCGGCGACATCGCGGCCTATCTTGTCGCACGCGAAAGCGCCATGACGCGCTGCGCGATGGACACGAACTTTCGTTCCACGCAGGCATTGGTTGATGCACTGAATGCCCTGTACGGTGCGAGCGACGGCGGCTTCGGCGATGCGCACATCGTCTACCAATCCATGCGCTGTGGCGGCAAGGTGGAAGACGAGGAATTGCGCCACGCGGGCGAGCCGGTCGCGCCGCTGCGCATGCATTTGTTCCGGGGCGATGCACTCGGCAAGAACGGCAAGCCGGAAACTGCATTCGCGCGGCTGGACGAACTCGCGCTTGACGACTGCGTCGAACGCATCGTCGAAATGCTCGACGATCCGGCGATCACGCTCGGCAACAATCGCGTCGTACCGAATGATATCGCCGTACTGGTACCGAAAAACCAGCACGTGGTGGCCTTGCGCCGTTCGCTCGCGGCACGCGGCGTGCCGTGCGTGGGCAGCGGACGCGACAGCGTGTTCGATGGCGAAACGGCCGAAGAACTGGAATTGTTCCTTGCCGCCATGCTGCATGCGGACGACGACGGTGCCGTGTGCGGCGCGTTGGCCACAACCTTGCTCGGCCATGATTGGCGCGGCATCCTCGGCCTGCGTGGCGATCCGGCCGCGTTCGAGCGCGAACTGGAACGGTTTGCGCGCTGGCAGGCATTGGCGCGCTCACGCGGCGTGTTCGGCGCGGTCGCGGACCTGATCGCGCAACGCGCCGGGGTGCTGCTGCGGCGCGACGAAGGCGAACGCATCCTTGCCGACCTGCGTCATCTCGGCGAGCTCATCGCTGCGCGCGAGCCGCAAGAATCCGGCATCGAGGGTGTCATTACCTGGTTCGCGCGCACACGTCGCGATGGTGCTGCTGGCAACGAACGCGACTATCGCGTGCGCAAGGCGTCGGATGCGGGCGCGGTGCGGATCATGACCCTGCACGCGGCCAAGGGCCTGGAATTCCCCGTCGTCTTCCTGCCGCTGGCCTGGCGCATCGCCACACGCGATGGACGGTTCCAACCCGGGGTGCTGCGCTTCCACGATGCCGATGGCACGGTGTGCATCGATGCCGGATCGGGCGCATTCGACGACAATCTCGCGCGTCACTTTGCCGAGGATTTGCGCGAGCGCCAGCGCCTCCTGTACGTAGCGATGACACGCGCAAAATCCGCGCTGCATGTGTACTGGGCCGATCGCGGCGTGCCCGCGGATGCGGCGGCGTGGCAAGTTCCGGCCATCGATATCTTGTTGCGGCAGGCGATGGAAAAATCCTCACTCGCATTCGGCGAGGCGGATCTGCCGGCGCTCGCGCGCAGCCTCGGCGGCATGGCCGTCATCCCTGCAACGGTACGCAGCGACGCGAAACTCGTCGCGGCGGAAGACGCGCGCACGGATTTCACGCCACGTTCGCCGTTGCCCGCGCTGCGTCCGTTCGAATGGCTGCACAGCTTCACCGGCATCACGCGCCGGCGCATCGCCGAAGACGCCGACGCGGCGGCGGCCGACGAATCCGAAGCCGCGGTGCCCGACATCGCGGCGACTGCGGCGCCAGCCGAACATCCGGAATTGCTGGCCCTGGATGCCTTTCGCGGACGCCGCTTCGGTGACGCCGTGCACAAGGCGCTGGAGCAATCCGGCATGCGTCCGGTCGAGCGCTCCGTGCTTCTCGCTGGATTGGCGGCGGAAGGCCTCGACGCCGAGAATCCCGAAGCCGGGGAATCCTTGCTGCGCATGCTCGAACGCACGCTCGCATCCGATCTGGGCAACGGTTTGCGCCTGATGGACTTGCCTGCGCGCGAGCGCGTGGCCGAATTCGGTTTCCAGTTTCCGATCGCGGCGTCGTTGCACGAACTGCGCGCGGCCTGCACGGCGCACGGATTCGCCGATATCTGGCCGGCGCATCTGCGCGCGCACGAACTGCGCGGCATGCTGACCGGCTTTGCCGACCTGGTTTTCGTGCACGCGGGCCGCTACCACGTGCTCGACTACAAGACCAACCGGCTCGGCACGCACCTGTCCGACTACGCGGATTCCGCGCTCGACGCGGCGATGGCCGAACATTTTTATCCCTTGCAGGCCCTGCTGTACACAGTGGCGCTGCATCGCTATCTGTGCGGACGCCTGCGCCACTACTCCCCCGGGCGGCATCTGGGCGACAGCGTGTACCTGTTCCTGCGCGGTGTCGGCCTCGCGCCCGGCGCGGGCGTGTGGCGACGGTGCTGGCCGGCCAAATTGATTCTCGATCTGGACGATGTTTTTGCGGGCACGCAGGTGGCGGCATGAATGCGGCCGTGCTGCCCGAACGCGATTTCGACCAGGCCCTGGCGCACTGGGTGCGCCAGCGCAGCGGTTCGGACCTGCTCGCGCGCGCGGCGGGGGCTGTCAGCCATGCGGAAGCGCAAGGGCATGTGCGTTGCGATCTCGTCCACGATGCCGGTTTTTCCGCCAAGGAAATCGAAGCGTTGTGCACACAGGCATGGGTCGGCAACGGCGATGCGTTTGCGCCATTCGTTTGCGCGGATGCTGCGAATGTGTACAGCTGGCGCAACTGGTTTCATGAAACGCGGCTCGCGCAGGCCTTGCGCGCGCGCGCTGCCGAACGGACTTTCCCGCTGGATGCGCGCACGCTGGCCGCGGATGTGGATGAATTGTTCGCCGGCATGGATGCGAAGTCCACCCGCTGGCAGCGTGCCGCGGTTGCCGCCGTGCCCGGCGCACGCGTGTTCGTGCTCACCGGCGGCCCCGGCACCGGCAAGACCACCACGGCGCTGCGCATGCTGTTGATGCTGCTCAGGCACACGCAGGCTTGCGGATTGCCGGCGCATCCGGCCATCGCGCTCGCCGCGCCGACCGGCAAGGCCGCGCAGCGCCTGTCCGAGTCCGTCGCCCGCGAGGCAGGCAGGCTGGAATCCACGCTGGCTGGCGATTCCGCCTTCTTGCCGTTGTTGAAGCAAGTCGCTTCGTCGCCCGCGCAAACCCTGCATCGCCTGCTCGGTTTCAATGCGCGCATTGGTGAATACGCGTTTGCCGCGGATGCGCCGCTGCCCGCCGACATCGTGATCGCCGACGAGGCATCCATGATCGACCTCGCCATGATGTGGCGCCTGTTCGACGCGCTGCGTCCGGAGGCGGTGTTGATCCTGCTCGGCGATCCGGCACAGTTGTACGCGGTCGAGGCGGGCAGTGTGCTCGGCGATATCGTCGCCAGCGTGCCGGGAAGCCGCGTCCCGCAGGCACTGGCGCAACGCCTGTCCGTCGCGTTCGGCACGGCGCCGGATTTGCCCGATGCATCGCCGCCGCTGGCCGGCCAGGTGTTGACGCTCGAACACAGCTTCCGCGCCCGCAAGGATCTGCAGTCGGCGCTCGACGCGCTGCGCGGCGGCGACGCCGAATGGGTCGAGCGGATTTTAGCTGCCGACGGAGGC
>DASTAL010000188.1:0-3771 GCA_035712685.1 Rudaea sp.
GTCGCCCTTGCGCCTGACGGCGTGGCAGATGCTCTACGGCACCGTGCTCCTGGTCGTCATCGCGCTATGCGTACACGAACGCGACATCGTCTGGGCGCCGCAGCTTGTCGGTGCGCTGCTCTACAACGGCTTGCTTTCCTCGGGCATCGCCTGGGCGATGTGGCTGTTCATCGTGCAGCGCCTGCCGACGAATGTGGCCGGCCTGGCCAGCCTGATCACGCCACTGGTCGGCATCGGCCTGGCCTGGGCATTGCTCGGCGAGCGGCCGGACCTGAGCGAATCCATCGGCATCGCCGTGATCATGATCGCGCTGTTCGGGGTGTTGCGGCCGCCCGCCGGCGTTACCAGGGAAGCCGATCCAGGTCCACGTTCCCGCCGCTGAAGATCGCTCCGACGCGCAGGCCGGCAAAATGCTCGCGATGACGCAGCATCGCGGCCAGCACGACGGCCGACGACGGCTCGATCACGATTTTCAGGCGCTCGAACACGAGGCGCATGGCCGCGATGGTTT
This sequence comes from Rudaea sp., assembly GCA_035712685.1. Lineage (GTDB taxonomy): Bacteria > Pseudomonadota > Gammaproteobacteria > Xanthomonadales > Rhodanobacteraceae > Rudaea. Next base: position 512 of record DASTAL010000188.1, read on the forward strand.
GCGCATCGCTCACCGGCAAGACCTCGACGCCGTACTCGCGCAGCAGGGCGAAATTGATCTCGCCGAACGTGGCGCGCAGGCCATCGCAGATCGTGTCCGGTTCGATATCGGTGACGCGCACGCCGCGATGCAGCGACTCGAACGCCTCCGCCGCGCCTTCGGGTTCGGCGGCAAAGATACGGATTCGTGGAAACATCCCCTTTGCCGCAATCGCGCTGCCGCCGATCAAGCCGCCGCCGCCGATCGGAGCAATCAAGGCGTCGAGTTCGCCGGTTTCGCGCAACAGTTCCAGCGCGGCCGTGCCTTGCCCGGCGATCACGTTTTCGTTGGCGAACGGATGCACCAGCACCGCGCCGGTTTCGCGCGCGATGCGTGCGGCGGCTTCGTCACGAGCGGCCAGCGTCGGCGCGCAAACGTGCAACGTAGCGCCGTAGGCACGGATCGCGGCGACCTTGGCCGCGACCGCGCCTTCCGGCACCACGACATGCGCCGCAATGCCGCGCGTCTGAGCCGCCAGCGCCAGCGCTGCGCCATGGTTGCCCGAGGAATGAGTGACCACGCCGCGCGCAGCGTCCGCATCGGACAGGGCCCACACCGCATTGCAGGCACCGCGGAACTTGAACGCGCCGACGCGCTGGAAGTTTTCGCACTTGAACGCGATCGTGCACCCGGCGAATTCGTCCAGCGAGCGCGAGCGCAATACCGGCGTGACCTGCGCGTGCGGTGCGATGCGTCGCGCCGCGGTTTCGACGTCGGCGAAGGAGAGCTTCACGCGCCGGCGGCCGCCTTCGGCACGTACCCGCGCATATGCCGCGTCGCGTAGGCCGTGGTCAGCAGCGCGGCGAACACGAGCACCGCAGCGAGCGCGAAGGCCACGCCCGGCAGATGCTTCACCGGCGCATGGTCGGAGATGAACAGCGCGAACAGGTTCGCGAACAATGCCGGTCCGAAGATGCCGGCCAGGCTCTGCAGACTCGTCAAAGCGCCTTGCAGGCGACCCTGCTCGTGCGGATCGACCTGGTGCGTGACCAGCGATTGCGCCGGCGGGCCGGCCAGGCCGCCCAGGCACAGGAATGGAATGCCGGCGACGAAAATCGCGGCATCCGGCGCGAAGCACATCACGAGATAGCCGATCGCGGCGAAGCTCAATCCGGCCAGGATCATGCGGCGCTCGCCCAACTTCGGCATCAACTTGCGCACCAGACCCGCCTGCACGATCGCCGTACACAATCCCACCAGTGCGAGCGTGTAACCGACGATCTGCGGTCCCCACCCATAACGGAAATCCGTGTACAGCACATACGTCGAATTGATCGAAAACTGCGCCAGCGCAAGCAGGAAGAATACTGCCGCGAGCGCGAACACCTGCGGATAGCGGCGCAGCAGGACCAATGCGCCGAGCGGATTGGCGTGGCTCCAGTCGATGCGCGCGCTGCGCCGCTCCGGCGGCAGCGATTCGGGCAACACGAAATAGCCGTAGCAAAAATTGATCAAGGCAAGAAACGCCGCTGCCCAGAACGGCAGGCGGATGGAAATATGACCGAGCAATCCGCCCAGTGCGGGGCCGATGATGAAGCCGATGCCGAACGCCGCGCCGAGCAAGCCGAAGCTGGCCGCGCGCTTTTCGCGCGGCGTGATGTCGGCGATGTAGGCGTTCGCCGTCGAGAAGCTGGCCGCGCATACGCCCGATACCGCGCGGCCGAGGAACAGCAGCCACAACACCGGCGCCAGCGCCATGACGATGAAGTCGATGCCGAGGCCGAAACTCGAGATCAGGATCACCGTGCGCCGGCCGAAGCGATCCGACAGCGCGCCCTGGATCGGCGAACACACGAACTGCATCAGCATGAACAAAGTGCCGAAGGCGCTCGACCACACGGCCGCCTTGGCAATGCTGCCGCCAACGAGTTCCACGATCAGGTGCGGCAACACCGGAATGATGATGCCGAAGCTCAGGATGTCGATCAGGACGGTGACGAAGATGAACGCCAGCGCCGCGCGCCGCGCCGGTACCGGTGTATGGGTTTCACTTTCCACTGTTGATCCTTCCGAGCCGATGTAGAACCACCGCGTGAGGTGTAGAGCGCCGCAGGTCTTTAACGGTTCGAATCGATGTCGATGAACCGCAGGAACTCGGCACGCGTGCGCGCGTCGTCGCGAAAGCTGCCGAGCATCTGGCTCGTGATCAGCGACACGCCGCGCTTGTGCACGCCGCGCGTGGTCATGCACTGGTGCACGGCATCGACGACCACGCCAACGCCGCGCGGATGCAGCACTTCGCTGATGCAGGTCGCGATCTGCGCGGTCATCTTCTCCTGCACCTGGAAGCGGCGCGCGAACGCGTCGACCACGCGCGCCAATTTGGAAATTCCGACGACCTTTCCATCCGGAACGTAACCGACATGCGCGCGGCCGATGATCGGCGCCATGTGGTGCTCGCAGAACGATTCGAACTGGATGTCGCGCAGCACGATCATCTCGTCGTAGCCGGCGACTTCCTCGAACGTGCGGCGCATGTACTCCTGCGGGTCTTCCTGGTAGCCGGAAAACCATTCGGCGTAGGCGTCGACCACACGCTTGGGCGTGTCGAGCAGGCCTTCGCGCGTGGGTTCGTCGCCGGCCCAGCGCAACAGCGTGCGCACCGCGTCCAGCGCCTGCTCGCGCGTGACCGCGGGCGAGGTCGGGCGGGTGGCCGCGCACAGGGAAGGCTTGCCGGATTCGGACATGGCGGAACTCGCGCAAAGGGGCGCGACAGTGTAGCGCGTCAACCCGCTTGGTGCGCGTGACTATTGGAAGCCGTCGCTGAAGATCGGATCGGTCACCACGTCATGCACGTTCGCCCACAGCGCGCGCACGTCGTTCTCGAGCAGGCTGAAGCTGCTGTTGACCAGGAATACCGCCGCCACGCCGGTCGAGTTGTCGACCCACGGCGAGGTGGCGAACTTGCCGGTACTCGACACCTGCACGGCGGCGCCCTGCGCATCGATGGAATTGCGCCATTCGCCGTACCCGTAGCCGTAAGCGAGCGGGTCGGGCGTGGAGATGACCGGTGCACTGTGCGTCTGGTCTTTCTGCATGTCGGCGATGTCGATGGCGGAAAGGTACTGCGTGCCGTTCCACTGGCCGTGTTGGGCCACCATCTGTACCGCGTTCGCGTAATCGAGCAGGGTCGACCGCAAGCCGCCGGCGACCTGCGGATTCGGCACGGCGACATAGGGCGGCTTGAGCGAGACCGTCGCGAAATCGGTATCGGTCATGCC
>DASTAL010000189.1:0-1275 GCA_035712685.1 Rudaea sp.
GGCAGCGGTATCGACGAAACAGGTTTGCAGCACCTCCACCGCGCCGATGTCGCAATGCATGCCTTGCGGGCGCGGCAAGCCGCGCTGGTCCGTGGCGGGACAGCCCGCATCCTTGCCGTTGTCGATCGCCACGCTGCCCGCGCCGGGCAGGAACGTGGGCGTGAATCCGCCATTGTCCTGCAAGACGCCCAGCATGGGATCGGCGTACTGCATGTTCGTGCAGGTGGCGCCAGCGGGGCAGGCGCCGCTGTTCGTACCCGAATTCCAGACCAGGCTGTGATCGAGCGTGGCGGTGCCTCCCGTGTCGAAGGCGATTTCGGAATTCACCGTGGTCGCCGTGTCGTCCTGCAAGATCACGTTGGTCAGCACCGCGTTGGCGGTGGACAGATAGATCGCGCCGCCGGCCGCGAAGGCGCTGTTCCCGCGGAAAGTGACATTGGTCAGGACCGGGTTGCCGCGCGCGCTCATGATCGCGCCGCCGCCAGCGCCCGCCGTATTCGCCCTGAAAGTGACGTTGGTCAGGGCCGGCGTGCTGGTGCCGGAAAAGCCGTAGCTGTAGAGCGCGCCGCCGTACGCCGTTGCGCTGTTGCCGCTGAATGTGGCGTTGGTCAACTGCGGGTTGCTCGCGCCTGCATACGATCCGTCGGCATAGAGCGCGCCGCCGCTGCCGCTGGCGAAATTGCCGCTGAACACGAGATTGTTCAGGGTCGGGCTGCACGTGCCGCCTTGGCCGTTGCAATACAGACCGCCTCCGCTTTGTTGCGGAGCCGCAGCGCCATTCGCATTGCCAGCGGTGACGGTGAAGCCGTCGAGCACCGTGCTCGAGGTGATCGGCGTGCCGCTGCCGTTCATCATCACGATGATGTAGCTGTTGTCGGCATTGTTGGCAGAAACCCCTGCATCGACGCCATTGCCGGCGTTGACGTCCGTATCGTCGCCATTCAAGTCGCCCGAGAGTACGGTCAGGTTCGCCGCCGGGTCGCGCTGACCGCGCCGCGTCTCGGTGCCGGAAAATCCGCCATAGACGGCGACGCCGGAGCGGACGCCGAAGGAAACGGTCCGATCGCTGCCGGGGGTCGGTTTGTAGATTCCCGCGGCAACCCAGATTTCGGTGCAGGCACCGGTACCGAGCGCCGTTTGCAGATCGTACGGGGAAGACCATGACGCGCCCGTGTTCGTGCTTGCACCGGCCGTGGTGACGTAACAGATGCCTGCATTTGCGGCCGGAACGACGGCGATGACGAGCAGCGCGCAAAGCGCATGCCGCAGGAAACG
>DASTAL010000190.1:0-4301 GCA_035712685.1 Rudaea sp.
GGCCCGCTGTCGATCACGGTGACGATTCACGGCTTCGTGCCGGATGGCGCGGCGCTCACGCGGTCCGGTGCGCATGTCGGCGATGGCGTGTATGTCACCGGCACGCTCGGCGACGCGGCGGCGGGATTGCGCCAGATGCTCGCGAAAACCGCGGGCGATCCGGATCTGCTCGAACGCCTTCATCGCCCGACGCCACGCGTCGAACAGGGATTGATCCTGCGCGGTCGGGCCAGTGCCTGCATCGATGTCTCCGACGGACTCACCGCCGATCTGGGACACATCTGCGACGCCGGTGGCGTTGCGGCGCGGATCGATGCGGATGCGCTGCCGGCGTCGTCCGCGCTTGCCGCCGCGTTCGATGCGCCCACGCGCCGTGAATTCCAGCTTGCCGGCGGCGACGACTACGAATTGTGTTTCACCGCGCCGGACGCGGTCGCGCCCGATCTGTTGCGCAAGCTCGCGGACAGCGGCTGCGCGGCGACGCGCATCGGCCGCATCGTCGCCGGCAAGGGCGTGCTGGTGCGCGACGCGTCGGGAAATCCCGTAAGCCTGGCGCAGCACGGCTGGGAGCACTTCGCATGAATGTGGACGCTGCACAACGCCGCGCGCTGCTCAGGCATCCGGCAGGCTGGATCGCTTGCGGCTTCGGCTTCGGTTTGAGTCCCTTCGCGCCGGGCACCGCCGGATCGCTGGCCGCGCTGCTGCCATGGTTGGCGCTGCGCGAGTTGCCGCTGCCATGGTTCGTCGCCGTGCTCGTGCTTGCGTTTGTGCTCGGCGTATGGGCCTGCGGCTGGGCCGTGCGCACGCTGAAAATCGCCGATCCTTCCGTCGTGGTCTGGGACGAATTCGTCGGCCAGTGGATCGCGCTGGCGCCGCTCCAGCTGTGGCCACGAAACGGATGGTGGATTGCGTGCGGATTCATCTTCTTCCGCCTCTTCGACATCGCCAAGCCCTGGCCGGTGTCGTGGGCCGACCGCAAGGTTCCCGGAGGCCTCGGCGTGATGCTCGATGACGTGATCGCCGGCGTCTACGCGGCGCTGGCGCTGGCGGCGCTACAGCAGCTCGTGCACGCGTTCGCGTAGCACCGGCAGCAGATCCTTCTCGAACCACGCATGGCGCTTGAGCCAGCCCTGGTTGCGCGGACTCGGGTGCACCATCGGCAGGAATTGCGGCAGGTAATCGCCGAACGCGCGTACCGTCGCCGTGAGCGAATCGCGGCGCCTCTCGCGCAGGAAATACCGGTGCGCGTACTGGCCGATCAGCAAGGTCAGGCGCACGCTGCGCAACAGCGGGATCAATTGCGGATGCCAGGTGCGCGCGCATTCCGGACGCGGCGGATTGTCGCCGCCGCGGCCGCGGCCGGGATAACAGAATCCCATCGGCACGATCGCGATGCGCGAGTCGTCGTAGAAGGTGTCGCGGTCTACGCCCATCCATGCGCGCAGGCGTTCGCCGCTCGCATCGTTCCACGGAATTCCCGTCGCGTGGACTTTCGTGCCCGGCGCCTGCCCGACAATCAGGATTCGCGCGCTGGCGCTTGCGCGCAGTACGGGATTGGGTCCGAGTGGCAGATGCTTTTCGCAGATGCGGCAGGCGCGAATTTGCCGCAGCATCGCATCGAGTTTCCGGCTCATGCGGGCGGCAAGAGTTTTCCGGGATTGAGGATTCCATCCGGATCGAACTGCGCCTTGATCCCGCGCATCAGCGCGAGCGCCGCTGGATCGAGCGCCTGGGTGAGGAAATCGCGCTTGGCCAGGCCGATGCCGTGCTCGCCGGACAGCGTGCCGCCGAGTTCGAGCACCGCGGCGAACACCTCGGGCAGGGCGTTTTCCGCGCGCGCATGCTCCTGCGCATCGCGCGGCAGCAGGTTGACGTGAAGGTTGCCATTGCCCGCATGGCCGAAGTTGACGATGGGGATAGCGTGCTTCTGCGCGATGCCGCGCAGCCTCGCGATCAACTCCGGCAGGCGCGAAACCGGCACGACCACGTCCTCGTTGATCTTGTCCGGCGAGAGCGTGCGCAACGCGGGCGACAACGCGCGGCGTGCGGCCCACAAAGTCTCGGCTTCGTGTGCATCGGCGGTGGTGCGCAGCGCGATCAGTCCGGCGCCGCGCGCGGCAGCGGCCAGCGCGTCGATGGCACGCGGAAGATCGGACGCATCGCCGTCGGCCTCGACGACGAGCAAGGCGCCGGCTTCGGGAATCGCGTCACCGGCGTGCGTGCGCGCGAGCCGAAGTGCTTCGTCGTCCATGAACTCGAGCGCGCAGGGCACGACGGGTTGCGCCATGATGCGCGTGACGGCTGCGGTGGCGGCGGCGACATCGGCATAGCTGGCGGCGAGCGTGGCCTTGGCGGCGGGTTTCGGCGTGAGCTTGAGTGTGGCCTGCGTGATGATCGCGAGGGTGCCTTCGGCGCCGATCAGCAGCCGCGTCAGGTCGTATCCGACCGCGCCTTTGGTGGTGTTGACGCCGCAGCGCAGTTCTTCACCGGCGCCGGTTACCGCACGCAGTGCGAGGGTGTTCTCGCGGCAGCTGCCGTATTTCACCGCGCGCGGGCCGGCGGCATTGCAGGCGAGGTTGCCGCCGATCGTGCAGTATGGGCTCGAGGTCGGATCGGGCGGCCAGAAGAATCCGCGTTCGGCGAGTGCGGTTTGCAGATCGCCGTTGAGTACGCCCGGTTCGACCACGGCCAAGCGATTGTCCGGGTCGATCTTGACGATGCGATTCATGCGTTCGAACGAGACCACGACCCCGCCATCGATCGGCACCGTCGCGCCGGTGGTGTTGGTGCCGCGGCCGCGTGCGATCAGCGGCGTGCGCGCGGCGCAACAGGCGCGCACGAGTTGCACGACCTGTGCGTGTTCGATCGGAAAGACGACGGCGTCGGGTTGGGCCTGACGGCGTGAATTGTCGTAGCCGTAGGCGAGGCATTCGGCGGGATCGGTGACCAGCGCCGCGCCGAAGATCCCACGCAGCGCGAAGGTCAGCGAATCGGGAAGACTCATGCCGCCAGTTTACGCCGGCGCGACGGGCGAATCAGCCCGTGCGTTTTCGCTTTCGCAGCCCGAACAAGCCGAGCAATCCGGCGAGGGCGAGCATGGCCCAGCGCGAAAGCGCGGGCGCCGGCGTCGCAGCCACGGCGGGCGGCGCTGCGGCGGCTTCCACCGAACCCAAATCCAGCGAACCGTTGACCACGCGGGCATAGCCGACGCCGCGCTGGTCCGTCGTCACGCCGGCAGGAATCAGGGCGGCATTGCCTGCGCCCAACGCGGGGCTGCCCGGTTGCGGCAGCATGGTCAGCGTCGGTCCGCCGTTGTTGGCCAGTGCGCCGAGGCCGGGCGCATCGCTGAACACGTTGCCGTTGCCGGCGAAGGCGCCAGAAAGTGCCGTCCCCATCAGGTTGGACTGGGCGATCACGTTGGAGCCGCCGAATACTGCCATGTCTCTGGGGCCCGTGTTCGCGGCAAGGATGGAGTTGGAAATATTCAAGCCGGCGCCGGCAAACTGATTGCCGACGAGAATGCCGCCGGTGACGACGTTCGCCGAGTTCGTGCTGTTGCCGGTAACGGTGCCGTCGTAGATGCCCGCCGAGGAATTCGCGAGCGAAATACCGCCAGCCAGGTCGTTGGTGCCGCTGGCGCTGTTGCCGGTGACGGTGGAATTGGTCACCGCCAGTGAGCTCCTGTAAACGTAGATACCGCCGCTCAGGAACGCGTGGCTGCCGGAAGCTCTGTTGCCGGATATCGTCGAATCGGTGATGGTGACTGCCGAACCGTTGGCAATGTAAACACCACCGGCGCCGTAATTGCCCGACGCATTCAGCGTATTGCCCGTAATGCTGGACTGGTTGATGGCAACGGTTGCATTGGAGATGTACAGACCGCCGGCCTTGACGTTGGAAGTGTTGTTGCCGATGGTGACCTGGTTCAGGGTGACATTCGGGCCGCTTGCGGTCGGCGCCAGGGTGCCGCCCTGTGGCCGCGAGAGCGGGGCCGCCGGAGCGCCATATTTGATCGCCAAGCCGGCGCCCGCGCTGCTGTAATTGCCACCGGTCAGGGTCAGGTTGGACACCGTCACGCTCGCGACGGTGTTGGCGTTGGAGATTTCCATCACCCGCGAATTGCCGCCGGCAACGATCGTCTGCCCGCTGCCGCTGATGGTCACGCTGCTGTTGATCAACAGCTGCCCGTATTGCAACGCGATGGTCGAATTCGCCAAACCCGGCGCGAAGGTGATCGTGTCCGCTCCGCTGCCGGCCGTGCAGGTGCCTTGGGCGCTGTCGACATTCGCCGAAACGATGGC
>DASTAL010000191.1:0-4023 GCA_035712685.1 Rudaea sp.
ACGCACCAGGACCCGGTCGTGCTGCGCATGGATCTGCTCGGCGCGCCGCGCGTGCTGCGTCCGGGATTCGACACGGGCCGCCTGGCCGGCGTGCTGCGCATCGCCGCCGGCAAGATCGACTGGCAGCACAAGCCGAAGAACGGACACGGTCTCGGCATCGCCTGCCATGCCGGCAACGGCGCCTACGCCGCGCACGCGTTCGAGGTTTCGGTCAGCGGCAACGACCTCGTCATTCACCGCGCCGTCTGCGCGGTCGACGCGGGACGCACGTTGAATCCGCTGAATCTCGAAGCGCAGGTGGCGAACACGACGCTGGCCGCCATTTCCGCGACCTTGCACGAAGCGATCACGCTCAAGAACGGCCAGGTGCAGCAGCACAATTTCCCGGATTATCCGCTGCTGCGCATGGGCCAGTCACCGCACAGTGTAGAAGTATACAGCGTCGATACCGGCGCCGACCCCGCCGGCCTCGACGACATCGTCGCCGCCAGCGCAGCGCCGGCGCTGGCCAACGCGGTCTACGCTGCAACCACGGTACGCGTGCGCAGGCTGCCGTTGTTGCCGGAACTGCTGCGCCTGCTCTAGGCCTTGTTTCCCCGGCACGAACGCCGCACATCCGGTTTTCTTCATCGACGGAGCCGTCATGTCATTGTTCAGCACGCTGACCATCGGCGACATCACCCTGCGCAACCGCATTGCCGTCTCGCCAATGTGCGAATACTCGGCGGTGGACGGCGTGCCAAACGATTGGCACCTCGTGCACCTCGGCAGCCGGGCGGTCGGAGGTGCCGGACTGGTATTCACCGAAGCCACGGCCGTGTCGCCGCAGGGGCGCATCTCGCCCGCCGACACGGGCATCTGGAACGCTGCGCAGCAATCGGCGTGGGCGCGCATCGCCGATTTCATCCACGCGCAAGGCGCGGTGCCGGGCATCCAGCTCGCGCACGCCGGGCGCAAGGCCAGTACCGGCGTGCCCTGGGAAGGCGGCCATCCGCTCGTGAATGAGCCGGCGGCATGGGTCCCGGTCGCGCCTTCCGCCATCCCCTTCGATGCCGGTTACCCAACGCCGATGGCACTCGACGAGTCCGGCATCGAGGGTGTGATCGCGGATTTCGCGGCCGCGACACGCCGCGCGCGCGAGGCCGGCTTCGGCGTGATCGAAGTGCATGCCGCCCATGGCTACCTGATTCACGAATTCCTGTCACCACTGAGCAATCATCGCGCGGACAGCCATGGCGGTACACTGGAAAACCGCGCCCGACTGCTGCGCCGGATCGTGGCGGCCGTACGCCGGGAATGGCCGGCGCCCCGCCCGCTGTTCGTCCGGGTATCGGCGACGGACTGGGTTCCCGGCGGCTGGGATATCGACGAGTGCGTGCGCCTGGCCTGCTGGCTCAAGGACGATGGCGTCGACCTGATCGATGCGTCCTCCGGCGGCAACGTCGCCAAGGCGCAGATCCCGCTCGCTCCCGGATACCAGGTGCCGTTCGCCGCGCGCATCCGCCGCGAGGCGGGCATCGCCACCGGCGCGGTCGGATTGATCACGCAGGCCCGGCAGGCGCAAGCGATCATCGACGAAGGATCCGCCGACCTCGTCATCATGGCGCGCGAAATGCTGCGCGATCCGTATTTTCCGCGCCGTGCCGCCCGGGAACTGGGAGCCTCGATACCGGTGCCGCCCCAGTACCTGCGCGCCTGGTAAGCCGCCCACAGGCATGTGAGCGCCGGGACGAACGCATCGACCACGCTCAGTCATCGCAGGCGCGATCTTCGATCTCGCGTTTCTCCGCGGCGTGTTCGCCTGCCGCGTCTTCGGCTTGCTGCTGGCCCACGTCATTCAGCGGATCAAGCGGGTTTCCCATCACCAGATGCGCCATGTGCGCGCCGCGCGCAATGGCGGTAGCCATTTGCGCGGGCGTCGGCGCGTTGTCGAACTGGCTGCGCCGGCAATGAATGATGTTGTGGCCGCGCGCGAGCAGTTCCTTGCCGCGCGCGACGCCCGCATCGTGCAGCGACTCGAAGTGCGGCGCGGGTGGCAGGCGAACCAAGCCGTCTCGATTGAACAGGAGCGGTTGCGCCGGTGACGGCGTGGACGGTACAACGACAGCTCGCACGGGCGGCAGCGCGGGCAGAATCGACGCCGCCATGCTCCGGGTTCGCGGCAAGGGAACAGGCTCGGGCGGATGCAGCGGCGCGGACTCGTCGATCAGGCGCACCTCCACGACGGCGGGACTGCCCGAAGTCGTCACGAAACGATTCGCGTACCAGAGCAGGAATATCGCGGCATGCAGCGCCAGCAGCACAGCCAATGCCGCGACGCGCAACGTGCGCGGCGCACGTACCGGCACGCGCGCAATGCGCGCCAGCGCCTGCTTACGAATGGCCGCTTGCCAAGCATCAGCTTGCGCCAAGTCGGGGACATCTTCCGTGATCAATCAGGCTTCCTTCCGCGCGCCGGAATTCGGTGGCAAAGCCTAGCCAGCACGGCGTAAATCCGTGGTTAACCGGATGTTGCCTGCTCCTGTCGCATTGCACCCTGCCGCATCGCGCCTTGACGCGGACAGCCGAAAGGAGAAGGCTTGGAAGCCCACTGCCGAAGCCGGGAGAAAATCATGGGCTATACCACCGATGGCATCCGAAACATCGCGCTCGCCGGGCATTCCGCGGCGGGCAAGACCACGCTGTTCGAGGCCTTGCTGCACGCGGGCGGCGTGATCGGAGCCCAGGGTTCGGTCGAGCGCGGCACCACCGTTTCCGATTACGACCCGATGGAGAAGGAGCGCAAACAGTCCCTGAATACGGCGATCGCCTCCATCGACAATGGCGATTGTCACATCAACCTGATCGATACGCCCGGCGCCGCGGATTTTCGCGGGCCGACGCTTTCCGCGCTGGCCGCGGTGGAGACCTGCGCCATCGTCGTCAACGCGCACAACGGCATCGAATACGGCACCCAGCGCATGATGCACCACGCCAAGGCGCGCGGACTGGCGCGACTGCTGATCGTCAACAAGATGGACGGCGGCAACTGCCGCGTGCTGGTCGACCAGTTGCGCGAAACCTTCGGCCCCGAATGCCTGCCGATCAACCTGCCCGCGCAGGACGGCAAAACCGTCGTCGACTGCTTCTTCAAGCCGGAAGGAGTCGCGGATTTTTCATCCGTCGCCGAAGCGCACCAGCGCATCATCGACCAGGTTGTGGAAATCAACGAAACCGTGATGAACCATTTCCTCGACGTCGGCGAAGCCGGACTTTCGGGCCAGGAACTGCACGACGCGTTCGAGCAGTGCCTGCGCGAGGGCCATCTCGTGCCGATCTGCTTCGTGTCCGCGCGCACCGGCGCGGGCGTGAAGGAACTGCTGAACCTGATCGGCAAGCTGCTGCCGAACCCTGCCGAAGGCAACCCGCCGCCGTTCCGCAAGGGCGCGGGCACGAACGCAGTGCCGATCGAAGCGGTGCCCGATCCGAAACGCCATGTCATCGCCGACGTGTTCAAGATCGTCAACGATCCCTTCGTCGGCAAGCTCAGCGTGTTCCGCGTCTACCAGGGCACGGTGAAGAAAGACACGCAGCTTTTCATCGACGACGGCAAAAAACCCTTCAAGGTCGGGCACCTGTTCAAGCTCCGCGGCAAGGAACACATCGAGATCGACAGCGCGATTCCCGGCGATATCGCCGCAGTGGCCAAGATCGAGGAGATCCACTTCGATGCGGTGCTGCACGATTCGCACGACGAGGACCAGATCCATCTCGAACCGCTCAATTTCCCGCAGCCGATGTTCGGCCTAGCGGTGGAGCCGGCGCACAAGGGCCAGGAACAGAAGCTGGCGACGTCCTTGCACAAGCTCAGCGAGGAAGACCCCTGTTTCCGCTTTGAGCACAACAAGGAACTGAACGAATCCGTGGTGCGCGGTCTGTCCGACCTGCACCTGAAACTGATGCTCGCGCGCATGAAGGAACGCTACGAGGTCGAGGTGAAGACGCGGCCGCCGCGCATCGCCTACCGCGAAACCGTGGCGTCGA
>DASTAL010000192.1:0-3089 GCA_035712685.1 Rudaea sp.
GCGCGCATGCGCGCCCAATCCACGACCTGCGAATAGGCGGAAAACCCGGCCACGACCATCTTCGGCTTGTGCTCGACGGCGAGCTTCTCCACCTCGGCGTAGTCGATGAACCCGTCCGCGTTCACGCCGTACTGCACGGCGTTGAGGATCTTGCCGGAAAGATTCACTTTCGCGCCATGCGTGAGATGCCCGCCGTGCGCAAGCGACATGCCCAGGATCGTGTCGCCCGGATTAAGCAGGGCGAAATACACCGCCTGGTTGGCCTGCGAGCCGGAATGCGGCTGCACGTTCGCGTAGTCACAATCGAACAATTGCTTGAGACGCTCGATGGCAAGGCGTTCGGCGACATCCACGAATTCGCAACCTCCGTAGTAACGCTTGCCGGGATAGCCTTCCGCGTATTTGTTGGTCAACACGCTGCCCTGCGCTTCGAGCACGCGCGGACTGGCGTAGTTCTCCGAGGCGATCAGTTCGACGTGGTCTTCCTGGCGCTGGCGCTCGGCGGCGATGGCCTGGGCCAGTTCGGGGTCGTAACCTTCGATGCGAGAATTCTTGGGGAACATGGGCCGGCTCACTGCGGGAAGGACGGCATTTTATCGGTGACCGCTCGAAAATCCTAACGCCTTGGCGCCACCGCGCGCAGCGCGTCGATCAGCTCTTGTGCCAAACGGCGCGCGTCGCACAGTGCCGGACGCAGCCGCTGGCGAGCCTGGGCGCGCCAGTCGCGGCGCGCGGCATCGTCCAGGGCCAGCCGGACCGCGATGGCGACATAGTCGTCGGCATCGGCTGCGATCCATTCCGGCTTGCCGGCCGCTTCGAGCAGCGATGCCGATTGCCGACTGGCGATCGTCTCGTGTGGCCAAGTGATCACCGGCAAACCCATCCACAAGGCGTCGCACGTTGTCGCGCAGCCGGTAAACGGAAACGGATCCAGCGCGATGGCGGCCTTCTGGTAGGTGTGCATGGCCATGGCGTAGGTACCGCTACCCTCGACCTCCACCCGTTCCGGCGCAATCCCATGCGCAGCAAACCGAGTGCGGAACAGAGTGGGCAGATCCCTGTCATCGCCTCCCGAGGCCTTCAGCAGCAACGTCCATGCCGGCAGCGCACGCAGGATTTCGGCCCACACGGCGACGACTGAATCGCCGATCTTGGAAAAACGGTTGAGCGAGACCAGACGCTGGCTCGCGACGCCCTGCATGGAAGGCTCTTCGGCTGGTGGCGGTCGATAGGCGAGACGGCCGCTTGGCAGACGCAGCAGCTTTTCGGAGAAATGCACGTCCGCCCCAGGCGGGCTAAGCCAAGGGTCGGTGACGAGATAGTCCATCGCCTCGACGCCGCTTGGATAGTATTGGTCGTGCCAGCCGACCTGGACCGGTGCAGCGCGCGCCGCGAAGATCGCAAGCCGATTGCCGGAAGCGCGACCGACAAGATCCACGACGATATCCAGGCCGTCGGCGCGGATTGCCGCCAACGCGTCGGCATTGCCCAGTCGACTCAGGTCGCGCACGTTGCCGGCCCATGCATCCGCGGTCGGTGCGGACCTGGATTCAGTGTCGATCGCATAGAGAGTGTGCTCGACGTCCGGCGAAACGACGGCAAAGGCGCGGAATACGTCGGCGAAGAAGATTTCGATGGGCCCGAGGTTGAATGCGGTTGAGACCCAGCCGATGCGCAGTTTGCCGCTGTGTGGGCGCCAGTTTGCCGGCCAATCTTCGCCAGTGGGCGGCAGCGGTTTGTATTTCTGGTGCTCGGCAAGCAAGGATGCCGGATCGAACCGCTCGCTGTAGTCGCAGGCGACGAGATAGTTGCTCACTGCCGCATGATCGTCGGGATGCGCAGCGATCCAGCGCCGCATCTGGGCCAAGCCGATTTCGGTTTCGGCACGATTGATGTGGATCAGCGCCCCGCGCACCGCCGCGGTGCGGTTATCGGGATCGGCTTCAAGCACTTGGCGATAAAGGTCGAGTGCATCTTCCCTGCGCCCCTGCTCAGTGGCGATTTTCGCCTGCAACAACAATGCATCCACGCGCACGGCTGCCATACCGGCCAGACGCTGCGCGGCAGCCGCCGCCAGGTCGAAGTTCCGGTCGTCGATCCAGGCTTCGCAACGGATCAGGTCCGCAGCCGCGTCCTTGCCTTCCGGCAAGGTCGACAGCACATTCAGCGCGCCCGTCGCATCTCCCGTACGCAGTTGGCAACGGGCCAGCGCGCGCAGTGCCGCCGTATTGCCCGGGGTCAGGCGCAATACGGTCCGGAACGCGGCAATGGCGTCGTCGATGTTGCCCTCCAGTTCGCAGGCCAACCCGACGTTCAGCCAGGAACCCGCATGCGAAGGTTCGGCCGCAATGGCGCGGCGACATAGTTGCCTGGCTTCGCGCACGCGGCCGGTCGCGAGCAATGCAGCGGCATGGTTGCTCCATAACACCGCCCCAGACCCTTGGTTTTCGGCACGCTCGAACCACCGCAGTGACTCCTCGCTGCGGCCTTGCGCGTGCAGAACCAGCGCCAGCATGTGCTCGGCGGCCGGCAGCGTTCCGTTGCGCGCTATCAGGACACGGTACGAGGTTTCCGCGCGCGCGAGATCGCCGCTGCGCTGTAGAGCCAGCGCCGCAGCGAATTCGGCATGTACCGTATTTTCCATGGCGACAATGGTATCGCGTCGTCTCGTGTGATGGCGCACGCTACCCGCATCGGCGATAATTCGCGCTTGGCATTTGTTCAACGCGCAGTGCCTGGCGGGTTGCGTCGTCTCGGGCGATCGTTGCCGCGCATGGACGAATCTAATGGACGGTCATTCCCGTCCGAGCCAACCATTCCACGGAGCATACATGCAATACATCTACACCATGATCGGCGTGTCCAAAATCGTGCCGCCGAAACGCGAGATCATCAAGGACATCTCGCTCAGCTTCTTCCCCGGCGCCAAGATCGGCCTGCTCGGCCTGAACGGCGCGGGCAAGTCGACCGTGCTGCGCATCATGGCCGGGGTCGACACCGAGTTCAACGGCGAGGCGCGGCCGCAGCCGGGCATCAAGATCGGCTACCTGGCGCAGGAACCGCAGCTCGATCCGGAAAAAACCGTGCGT
>DASTAL010000193.1:0-6362 GCA_035712685.1 Rudaea sp.
CGATCGGCCTGCGCGGCCCGGGCGAAACCCAGCTCGAACTCGACCGCCGCCTGCTTGCCGCGCGGGTCAAGCAGCTCAGCCAGCGCCTCGAAAAGGTCGAAACGCAACGCAGCACCGCGCGCCGCGCGCGTGAGCGCAACGCGCTGCCGCTGGTGTCGCTGGTCGGCTATACGAACGCGGGCAAATCCACATTGTTCAATGCGCTGACCGGCGCCGGCGTCTACGCAGCCGACAAGCTGTTCGCCACCCTCGATCCGACCCTGCGCCGCATCGACGGCCTGAATTGCGGGCCGTTCGTGCTGGCCGACACGGTCGGGTTCATCCGCGACCTGCCGCACGATCTCGTCGCCGCGTTCAAGTCGACTCTGGCGGAGACGCGCGACGCGGACCTGCTTCTGCACGTGGTGGATTGCGCCGATTCCGAGCGCGACCGGCGCATCGAGGAAGTCGAGCGCGTGCTCGCCGAGATCGGCGCGCAGGACGTGCCGCAGGTTCTGGTGTTCAACAAGCTGGATAGGCTGGGCAACGGTGAAGGCATGCCCGAACCGCGCGCCGAGATGCTGGATGGCGGCCGAATTCCGCGCGTTTGGGTTTCGGCCACGCAGGCGATTGGCCTGGACCTGCTGCGCGACTCGATCGCGCGTGCCCTGCAGGTCGAACGCGTGCACCGCTGGCTGCATCTGCCGGTCGACGCCGGACGCCTGCGTGCGCGCCTGTTCGCGCAGGGCCTGGTCGCGAACGAGCGCCATGCCGACAACGGATGGGAAATCGAGATCGACGCGCCTCGCGCGCTGCTCGAACCCTTGTTCGGTCTGCCCGCAGGCGAGGGCGACCGGTTGCGCGAGGCGCTTGCCGCACCGGATACGGCTTCCTACAATCCCGCGACAGCGACTGTTTGAGATAACCATGGCCTGGAACGAACCCGGCGGCGGCAAACGTGATCCCTGGCAGGGCAAGCCTCCTGATTTGGACGCTTGGCTCAAGCGCCTGCGTGACGGCTTCAACCGCTTGTTTCGCGGCGGCAGTGGCAGTGGAATCGGCGGCGGCTCGGGCGGCATCGCCCTGATCGTGCTGGCGCTGGTTGTCGGCTGGCTGGCGCTGGATTCGTGGACGGTGATCGATGCGCGCCAGATCGGCGTGGTGCTGCGCTTCGGCCAGTTCAACCGCGTCATGACCAGCGGCCTGAACCTGAAATGGCCGGCACCGGTCGAACGCGTGATCCGCGTGGATGCGACGAATGTGCGTTCGGTGTCCGACGAAGTGCGCATGCTGACCAAGGACGAGAACATCGTGCTGGTCGACTTCAATGTCCAATACCAGGTCACCGACGCGGAAAAATACCTGTTCGCCGCCAACCAGCCGGACGAAACGCTCAAGCAGGCGGCCGAAAGTGCCGTGCGTCAGGTGATCGGACGCAGCGCGATGGATACGATCCTTTCCGGCCACGGCTCCGAGGTCGTCGGCGAAACCAAGAAGCTATTGCAGCAGACGCTGGACGGCTACGGCGTCGGCCTGTTCGTCACCGAGATCAATTTCCAGAAAATCCTGCCGCCGCCGGAAGTCAAGGAAGCGTTCGACGACGCCAACAACGCCGGCAACAACCAGCAGCAGTTCATCAACGAGGCGCAGGGCTACGCGGCCAAGGCCGTACCGTTGGCACGCGGCGAAGCAGCGCGCATCCGTGCCGCGGCCGAAGGCTACAAGGCCGCGCAGATTGCCACCGCGACCGGCGATGCGCAACGCTTCATGTTGATCGACGCGCAGTACAAGGCGGCGCCGGAAGTCACGCGCAAGCGCCTGTACCTGGAGACGATGCAGGACGTGATGGGCGGCAATCTCAAGGTCATCGATTCCGGCAACGGCAAGAATCTGATCTATTTGCCGCTGGACAAGCTCAAGGGTGGACTCGATGCCGCAACAGCCGCCGCTGCGGCATCCGTTGCGGACGATGCGAAGAAGACGGGCAAGGAGAACAGCCAATGAAACTCCTGCCTCCCATCATCGCCTTGCTGCTGGTCGTGCTGATCGCCAACAGCGCGTTCATCGTGCCGGCGGGACAAAGCGCCCTGGTGCTGCAATTCGGCCGCATCGAAGGCGCCGGAAGTGCCGCCACGGATTACAAGCCCGGCCTGCACTTCAAGTTGCCGCTGGTCCAGCAGGTCGTGCGCTACGACCGTCGCATCCTGAATCTGGAAGCACAGCCGGAACGTTACTTCACGTCCGAGAAAAAGGCGGTCAACGTCGATTTCTACGTGAAGTGGCGCATTGCCGATCCGGCCGCGTACTACCGCTCGTTCGGCGCGGACGAGACGCAGACGCTGGCCAACCAGCGCCTCGCGCCGATCATAAAGGATGCGCTGCGCTTCGAGTTCACCGCGCGCACGCTCAACGACCTGATCGCGAACGCGCGCTCGGACATCACCGAAAACGTGCGCAAGCAGGCCAACGAGGCGACCGAGGGCAAGCTGGGCATCCGCGTCGTCGACGTGCGCATCAAGCGCATCGAGTTCCCGGACGAGGTGCTCGCCTCGGTCTACAAGCGCATGAGTGCCGAGCGCAACCGCCTGGCCAACGAGCAACGCTCCAACGGCAAGGAGGAAGCGGCCAAGATCGAGGCCGACGCCGACCGCCAGGTGCAGGTGATCAAGGCCGAGGCCGAGCGCGACGCGCAGGAAGCGCGCGGCGAAGGCGACGCCAAGGCCGCGGAAATCTACGCTGCCGCGTACGCCAAGGATCCGGATTTCTACGCGTTCGACCGCAGCCTGAAGGCCTACCGCGAGGCGTTCAAGAATGGCGGCGTCATCGTGGTCGATCCGAAGTCCGAGTTCATGCGTTATTTCGACGCGAGCAGGGGCGAGGGCGGCAAGTAGCGCACGATGCCGCACACGTTCGCCGCCGCGCTGTGCCTGGTGCTGGTGCTCGAAGGTTTGTTCCTGTTCGCCGCGCCGCAGGCTTGGCAGCACATGGCCGAGCAGATGCGCCGGCTCGATCCGCGCCAGTTGCGCCTGATCGGCGGGATCATGGTCGCGGTCGGAATGCTCGTGCTGAAGCTGGTTGTCTGAACCGTTCCTGTGGTACGCGCCGGGCCGGCGCCCCGCGCTTCGGCTTTTCGGGTATGATTGCGCGCCTTCACGGCGGCCCATCCCGCGTCGCCGCGATGTTTCCCTTCCGGAGGTTTTCATGATTTTGCGTGGCATCTTGATGGCGGCGGCGACACTGGCCGCGGGCGCGGCATTCGCGCAAAACGGCGGTTCGACGGCGGCGGCCAGCCAGGCACAGGCACAGCAGCAAACGCCGCCCGCGCCGCTGACCGCAGCGGACAAGCCGAACCTGTCGTACGCGATCGGTTACCAGATCGGCTCGGATTTCGTCGAACGCAAGATCGACATCGATCTCAACGCCGTGATTCGTGCGATCCAGGACGGCTATGCCAAGCGCGCGCCGACCGTCAGCGAAGACAAGATGCACGATCTGCTGGGGCGCATGCAGTACCAGATGTACACCAAGGCCAAGGGCGAGTTTGACAAGCTCGCTGCCGAGAACAAGGCCAAGAGCGACAAATTCCTCGCCGACAACAAGTCCAAGACCGGCATCAAGGTGCTGCCGTCCGGCGTGCAGTACCGCGTGATCGAAGAGGGCACCGGCACCCAGCATCCGACCGTCAACAGCGAAGTTACCGTGCATTACCGCGGTTCGCTGATGAACGGACTGGAATTCGACAGCTCCTTCGCGCGCGGCGAACCGGTGCACTTCAAGGTCGGCGATGTGATCAAGGGCTGGCAGGACGTGCTGCCGCTGATGCGCGTGGGCGACCATTGGCAGATCTTCGTGCCGGCGGCTCTTGCCTACGGCGAACGCGGCCAGCCGCCGCGCATCGGCCCGAACGAAGCGCTGGTGTTCGAACTCAAGCTCATCGCGATCAAGTAATCGCCCGACACAAACGCTGCAACGAAGACGCCGCGCTCGACGCGGCGTTTTCGTTTTCTGACCGGTCGTTTCAGGGCGTGGCGGCCGCTTGTGCCGCGAACCGGGCGATGAAATCGGCAGCGGGCTCGGGCCTACCCAGGTAATAGCCCTGGCCGAAGTCGCAGCCCATCTCGACCAGCAGGCGCTGCGTGGCGGCGTCCTCGATGCCTTCCGCCGTCGTCACCAGGCCGAGATTGTGCGCGAACTGGATGATGGATTCGACGAGCCTGGCCACGCGCGCATCGCTGGCGATCGAGGCGACCAGGGAGCGGTCGATCTTCAATTCGGTGGCGGGGAATTTGCGCAGGTAGGTAATCGAGGCATAGCCGACGCCGAAATCGTCGATCGCCACGCGCACGCCGTGATCGCGCAATCGGCGCAGCGCGTGCACGGCCAGGTCCAGGTCCCGCGCCGGTGCCGTTTCGGTGACTTCGGCGACGATCGTGGTCGGCGCCATGCCCCAGATGTTCAGCGCGTCCAGCAGCTGTTCCACGACGCCGCCGCGCGAGAGCGCCTGCGGCGACAGATTGATCGCCAGCACGAAGTCCGGGGTGCGCGGCATCGTCGAGGCATGCCTGAGCGTGGAATGGATGCTCCAGCGCGTCAGAGCGGATATGAGGTGATTCTGCTCGGCGAACGTCACGAAATCGTCCGGCTGCACCGGCCGCTGGGTGCGGCTGGTCCAGCGCGCCAGCGATTCGACGCCGACAATGCGCTGCCGGGGCAGGTGCCACAGCGGCTGGAAGTAGGTAATCAGCCGGTTCGCCGTGATGCTGTCGCGCAAATCGTGGTAGTCGATCAGCGCGCGTGCGCTGGTCGGGTCGTGGAAGGCATATTGGTCGCCGCGCCGCCGGGCGTCGTCCGCGGCCGTTTGCGCGTTACGCCACAGCGCGTCCGCGTCGGTACCGTCTTCGGGAAACGACGCCACGCCCAGGGCCACGCGCGTTTGCCACGGCGGGACATCGCCGGCGACGACGTGCGGCTGTTCGAAGACGGCCGCGAGTTTGGCGATCGCGAGCAGCATGTGGTTGCGGTTGTGCAGTCCCGGCAGCACCGCGACGAAGGTCTCGTCGCCCGACTGCAGCACGATGTCCGCCGGACGCAGCGCATCGCCAATGAGTTTTCCGATGTGCGCTTCGGCCTGTTCGCCACTCGCGCTGCCGAAGCGCAGCGCGATCAGGCGCAGGTCGAAGATGCGCATGGCCATGACCGCAAACCCGCGCGCGCCGCCCGTGACGATCTGGCGCTGGATCGCCGCGTGGATTTCCGCGCGGTTCAACATGGTCGCGACGTCCGTGTCATGGGGCGGTGAGGAATCCGGCCGTGTCGATGCCGTATTCGTCGATCGCGAGCGCGCGCCGGATTTCGATGCGCTCGCCGTCGCCGGGCTGGTTCAGCAGGTCGAGTACGCGGAAATTCTCCAGCGGCTGCTTCTCGGGGGTGCTGATCAACAGCACGGTCGGGCGCAGCCGGCGCACCTGGTTCTGCTCCATCACCACGGCCACTTCGCCGCTGTTGAGCTCGACGCGCGACCCGGTCGGATACACGCCCAGACAGACCTGGAACTGCTCGACCAGTTCGGCCTGGAACAGCGTGTCGCGGCCGCGGTAGATTTCCTGCAAGGCCTTGTGCCGCGAAATGGCCGCACGGTAGGGGCGCACGCTGCACATCGCGTCGTAGGCGTCGATGATCGCGAGCATGCGCCCGGCCATCGGGATCGTGTTGCCGGTCAGGTGGTCCGGATAACCGCTGCCGTCGAAGCGTTCATGGTGCGTGCGCACCACGTCCAGCACGTCCGGATCGTTGATGCCGCCAGCCCGGACGATGTCGAGGCTGTGCGCAACGTGCGAGCGCACCACTTCGATTTCCTTCAACCGCAGCGACCCCGGCCGGCGCAGGATTTCCTCGGGCAGTCGGGTCTTGCCGATGTCCATCAGCAGCCCGCCGGTGGCCAGGCTCAGGATGGTGTCTTCCGGCAGGCCGAGGTGGCGGCCGAACGCCGCCGCCAGCGCGCCGCAGCTGATCGCGTGGCTGTAGGTGTAGTTGTCGTGCTTGCGCATGCCATCGAGGAACAGGAAGGCGTCCGCACTGCGCAGCACGCTGGCGACAAGCGGGCGCACCACCTGTTCCACGTATTCGACGGACAACTCCCGGCCGCTGGCGATGTCCTCGTAGATGCGGTCGAGCAGGTCGCTCGTCGCGCGCAGCGCTTCGCGCGCTTTCGGCAGCTCCTCCTGGACGCCGACCTTGTCGGCATAGGTCGTGGCGCGGCGGAACGCCGATTCGCGGCGGTCGCCGCGCGCCAGGGTGAGCAGGCGGCGGCGACCCAGCGCCAGTTCGCGGCGCCGGTCGATGTACACGAACCTGCACAGCTCGCGCAGCGCGCGCACATCGTC
>DASTAL010000194.1:0-2153 GCA_035712685.1 Rudaea sp.
GGCGTGCTGCTCAACACCGACTTCATCGACAACTCCGCGGGCGTGGATACCTCCGACCACGAGGTCAACATCAAGATCCTGCTTGGCGACGCGGTGCAGCGCGGCGAATTGACCTACGACACGCGCAACGCCGAGATCGCAGCGATGACCGACGAGGTCGCGCGCCTGGTCCTGCTCGACAATTACCGCCAGAACCAGGCGATCAGTCTGATGGAGCGCATGTCGGTGGCGCGCATCGGCGCCAAGCAGCATTTCATCCGCACCTTGGAAAACCAGGGTCTGCTCGACCGCCAGATCGAATACCTGCCGACGGATGCCGAGTTCGCGGAACGCAAGGCGCGCGGCCTGGGCCTGACGCGGCCGGAACTGGCGATCCTGCTCTCGTATTCCAAGATCGTGCTGTTCCAGCAACTGCTCGAATCCGACGTGCCGGAAGATGCGTATTTGTCCAAGGAGCTGCGCCGTTATTTCCCCACGCCGCTGCAGGAAAAATACGCGCCGCACATGGAGCGCCATCGCCTCAAGCGCGAGATCATCGCGACCGCGGTGACGAATTCGATGGTCAACCGCATGGGTGCCACGTTCGTGCTGCGCATGGGCGAGGATACCGGCAAGACGCCGGCGCAGGTGGCGCGCGCCTACAACATCGCGCGCGAGGTGTTCGATGCGCGCGCGCTGTGGGCTGGCATCGAGGCGCTCGACGGCAAGGTCAACGGCAACGCGCAGATCGACGCGTTGCTGGTCATCTGGAACGCGCTGCGCGGCTCCACGCGCTGGGTGCTCAACCATTCCGACGCCACGCTGGACATCGCCGCCGCGGTGGATCGTTACCACCAGGGCATGCGCGACCTGCGCGGACACCTGGTCGAGGCGATCACGCCGCGCGAAAGGCAGCGCTACGACGCCGACAAGCAGCGCTGGCTGGATGCCGGTTTCCCGGATGGCCTCGCGGCCGACCTGGCCGTGTTGCCGACGCCGGGCTCGGGCCTGGACATCATCCACGTCGCCGCCGAGCACAAGCTGCAGGTCGAGCGTGTCGCCGAAGTGTATTTCGCGCTTGGCGAGGCGCTGCACCTGTCCTGGCTCATGGACAGGATCGAGAGCCTGCCGGTCGAGTCGCGCTGGCACGCGCACGCGCGCGGCAGCTTGCGCGACGAGTTGTACAGCCAGCATCGCGCGCTGACCGTGCAGGTCATCGAGCATGGCGGCAACGGAAACGGCGCGGAACTGGTCGAAGCCTGGCTCAACCGCGACGACCCGGCGCTGAAGTTCACCCTGGGCATGTTCGCCGACATGCGCAGCCAGCTCGTTGCCGACTATCCGATCGTCTCGGTCGCGGTGCGCCGGCTCGCGCAACTGGTGCAGGCGGGCGGCTGAGGCCGACGCGGCCATGACATGACTGCGATTGCCTTCGCCGCCAGCAAGACCGAAGAAGCCCAAGTCGCGCTGGCGGACCTGCACGCGCGCTATGGCGAGACACCGGTCGAGCAAGCCGACGTGATCGTGGCGCTCGGCGGCGACGGCTTCATGCTGCGCACGCTGCATCGCTACCTCGCGCTGAACAAACCGGTGTTCGGCATGAAGCTCGGCACGGTCGGGTTCCTTATGAACCAGTTCCGCGCCGAGGATTTGCGCGAGCGGCTGGCGCGTGCCCAGCCGACGCCCTTGCACCCGTTGGTGATGGAAGCCGTCGGCGAATCCGGGGCCGCCACCACCGCGCTCGCGTTCAACGAAGTCTCGCTGCTGCGCCAGACCAAGCAGGCCGCGCATATCCGCGTCTATCTCAATGGCGTCGTTAAGATCGACGAGCTGATGTGCGACGGCGTGCTGCTGTGCACCTCGGCGGGTTCGACCGCCTACAACCTTTCCGCGCACGGGCCGATCCTGCCGCTTGGCGCCGACGTGCTGGCGATGACGCCGATCAGTCCGTTCCGGCCGCGGCGCTGGCGTGGCGCGATCCTGCGCGCCGGCACCGAGGTGAAATTCGAGATCCTCGATCCCTACAAGCGCCCGGTCAGCGCCACCGCCGACTCGCACGAGGTACGCGACGTGGTCGAGGTGACGATCCGCGAATCGCGCGAGAAGACCGTGACCTTGCTGTTCGATCCGGAACACAATCTCGAAGACCGGATACTGAATGAGCAGTTTGCGTA
>DASTAL010000195.1:0-4294 GCA_035712685.1 Rudaea sp.
TTGCCTTCGAGCGCCCCGTTTCCCTGCTGCACCCAGCCCTGCTCATGAACGCCCAGATCCTGCCGCTGATCTCCGCCTCCACGAACCATCCGCCGCTGAATCAGGCGTCCCTGGCGCGAAGTGCGCTCCAGGTGGTCGAAACCGAAGCCCGGGCCATCGACCTGCTCAAATCCCGTATCGACGACAGTTTCCTGCGAGCCTGCCAGCTGATGTTCGACTGCACCGGCCGCGTGGTGGTCTCCGGCATGGGCAAGTCGGGCCACATCGCGCGCAAGATCGCCGCGACACTGGCCTCGACCGGAACCCCGGCATTCTTCGTCCATCCGGGTGAAGCAAGCCACGGCGACCTCGGCATGATCACGCAGAAGGATGTCGTGCTCGCGCTGTCGAACTCCGGCGAGACCGACGAACTCCTCACCATCCTGCCGCTGATCCGGCGCCAGGGCATTCCGTTGATCGCGATGACCGGCAACGAAGCGTCCTCGCTCGCGCGCCTCGCCGACGTGCACCTGGACACCAGCGTGCCGGCCGAGGCCTGTCCGCTCGGCCTCGCGCCGACGTCGTCGACGACCGCCGCGCTCGTGATGGGCGACGCGCTCGCGATCGCGCTGCTCGAGGCACGCGGCTTCACCGACGAGGATTTCGCCCGTTCGCACCCGGCCGGCACCCTGGGCCGGCGCCTGCTGCTGCACATCGCCGACGTGATGCACGTGGGCGATGCGGTACCCAGCATCGGCGCCACGGCGAGCCTGTCCGAGGCCCTGATGGAAATGACGCGCAAGGGACTGGGCATGACCGCGATCGTCGACGCCGCGGGGCACCTGCTCGGCGTGTTCACCGACGGCGACTTGCGCCGCGCCGTGGACAACAAGACCATCGACCTGCGCACCACGCCGGTGACGGCGCTGATGACCGCGCACCCCAAGACCATTGGCGCCGACAAGCTCGCGGTGGAAGCCGCGCGCCTGATGGAAGCGCACAAGATCCACGCCCTGCTGGTGGTCGATACGGACAACCGCGTCGTCGGCGCGCTCAACATCCACGATCTGCTGCGCGCACGCGTGGTCTGAGATGGCGTATTCGCATCTCAACGACCTGCCCGCCGAAATCCGCGAGCGCGCGGCGAAAATCAGGCTCGCCCTGTTCGACGTCGACGGTGTGCTCACCGACGGCCGCCTGTACTACAGCGACGACGGCCGCGAATCCAAGGCCTTCCACGTCCACGACGGACTGGGCCTCAAGCGCCTGATGGCGAACGGCATCGAGGTCGGCATCATCACCGCGCGCCTCAGCCACATGGTCACCGAGCGCACCGCGGAACTGGGCATCGCGCACGTCTATCAGGGCCAGGAAAACAAGCTCGCCTGCTACGAACAGCTGATCCATGCGCTCAAGCTCGCCCCGGATCAATGCTGCTACTGCGGCGACGACCTGCCGGACCTCGCCATCATGCAGCGCGTCGGGCTTTCCATCGCCGTGGCGAACGCGCACCCATGGGTGCGCGAACGCGCGCGCTGGCGCACGCAGATGCGAGGCGGCGA
Organism: Rudaea sp.; assembly: GCA_035712685.1. Classification (GTDB taxonomy): domain Bacteria; phylum Pseudomonadota; class Gammaproteobacteria; order Xanthomonadales; family Rhodanobacteraceae; genus Rudaea. The sequence continues at coordinate 1,542 of DASTAL010000195.1, forward strand.
AGGCGCGGTGCGCGAGGTCTGCGACCTGCTGCTCGCGGCGCACGGCAAGGCCGAGTCCGAACTGGCCAAGTTCGCCTGATGGAACGCCGCCTCGTCCTCGCCATCGCGGCGCTGGCCGTGCTCGCGCTCGCCACGCAAATCCTGGTGTGGGTGTTCGCGCCGCGCGAAGCTCCACCCGCCTTCGTCGGCCCCCCGCGCTCGGACTATACCCTCTCCGACTTTTCCATCGATGCGCTCGACGCCGAGGGCCAGCACAGCTTCAGCGTCGCCGGACCGCGCCTCGTACGCCGCGCCGAAGACGGTTCGATCTTCGTGACGTCGCCGGACTACACCATAGTCGACAGTGGCCAACACCTGTGGAAGGGGAATTCCGTTTCGGCCTGGGTCGACAAGAACGGCACCGTGATGAAACTCGAAGGCAAGGTCGACATGCACCGCCTGCCAGGCCCCGGCACCCCGCCCGCGCAATTGCTCACCTCGGACCTGACCGTGACTTCCCCGGGCAAGGGCCAGGTCTTATCCTCGGCACAGGGAAAGACCATGCGAACCGCCGCCCTCGCCACGATCACCGAACCTGGCCACGTCGTGCACGGTGTCGGCATGCAGGCCGACCTGGGATTGAAAACCGTGCAATTCTTGTCCAACGTCCACTGGACCCTGCTCCCCGCCAACCATGCCAACCCATAATCCGATTCGCCTTGCCGCCGCCTGTGCCGCGCTCGTCCTCGCGCAATCCGCGTTCGCACTGAGCACCGACCGCCGCCAGCCGATGAACATCGACGCGAACTACCAGAAGTCCACGCAAAGCCGCACCGGCAAGGCCGGCGATCCGGACATCACGCAGCTCGACGGCAACGTGGTGATGGCGCAGGGTTCGATGCAGGCCCATGCCGACCATGCCACGATCTACCGCAATCCTTCGGGTGTCGTCGACGCGAACGGCAATGCCGGCAGCCTGACGCGCGTCGTGCTGACCGGAAAGCCGGCGCATCTGCAGCAGTTGCATGACGGCGATTGCGGCCTGATGACGGCCGACGCGGACAACATCGACTACGACAATCTCACCGGGATCGCGCTGCTCACCGGCAACGTCACCGTGATCCAGCACGGCAAGGGCGAGTTCCACGGCGAGCGCATGCGCTACAACACGAACACCGGCGAGATGGAAAGCGGCGATTCCTCCGCGTCCAGCCGCGTGCACATGGTGATGCAGCCCAAGAGCCAGCAACCCAAGCCGGCCGCCAACGCCGATTGCACCAAGGCCGCGGCCGCGCACTGATGCTGGCCGCTACCGGATTGCAAAAGAGCTTTCGCGGCCGCGCCGTCGTGCGCGATTTCGCGTTTTCCCTGGAACAAGGCGAGGTCGTCGGCCTGCTCGGCCCGAACGGCGCCGGGAAGACGACCACTTTCTACATGGTGGTCGGCCTGATCGGCGCCGATGCCGGCCGCATCAGCCTGGACGAGCACGACATCACGCAGATGCCGATGCATGCGCGCGCACGGCTTGGCGTGGGCTACCTGCCGCAGGAACCATCCGTGTTCCGGCGCCTGACCGTGGCCGAAAACGTGCTCGCGATCCTGGAACTGCGCGCGGATCTGGACGCCGCCGGGCGCCGCGCCGAACTCGAATCCCTGCTCGACGAATTGCAGATCGCCCACATCGCCGACAGTCGCGGCGTGAGCCTGTCGGGCGGCGAGCGCCGGCGCGTGGAAATCACTCGTGCGCTGGCCGCCAAGCCGCGCTTCATGCTGCTCGACGAACCCTTTGCCGGCATCGATCCGATTTCGGTGGTGGAGATCCAGCGCATCGTGAAACAACTGCGTGCGCGCGGCATCGGCATCCTGATCACCGACCACAACGTGCGCGAAACGCTGGGCATCTGCGACCGCGCCTACATCATGAGCGAGGGCACAGTGTTGGCCAAGGGCGCGCCGGCCGACGTGCTGGCCAACGACCGGGTGCGCGAGGTGTATCTGGGCAAGGAGTTCCGGATGTAGCTTTGCGGGGCTGGCATTGCGCCAACCCTTCCAGTATAGCGCGATTGTGGGCATTGACGGACAGCCCCGCACCGGGGCTATGCTCAGGTTTCGGACGCAGGCCGCGCCCGCCCGGAACCCGCAGTGAAGCCCGCGTTACAACTTCGAATCAACCAGCAACTGGCGTTGACGCCGCAGTTGCAGCAGGCGATCCGCCTGCTGCAGTTGTCCAGCGTCGAGCTGGAAATGGAGTTGCGCGAGGCGCTCGAATCCAATCCGCTGCTGGAACTTGCCGAAACCGAAGGCGGCGACGGCGAGGCCGAAGCGCAGGCCGATGGCGATACCGTGGTCGACATCGCCGGCGACGCCGAATCGGCGACCGCGGAACGCGAAGAGCCGAACTACGATGAGCCCATGGATTTCGAGCTCGATCGCACCGACTACGGCGCGCCCATACCCGAGGACAGCGACGGATTCGAGGCCCAGGACGGCGAACCCGAGGATCTGCGCGATCACCTGTTGTGGCAGCTCAATCTCACCTCCATGTCGGCGCGCGACCGCGCCATCGGCGTGACCATCATCGAGGCGATCGACGACGACGGTTACCTGCACGAAAGCGACGAGACGCTGCAGTCCAACCTCGCCGGCCTGTACCGGGTCGGCGCGGACGAAATCGAGGCCGTGCGCCACCGCATCCAGCAGTTCGACCCGCTCGGCGTGGGCAGCCGCAGCTTGAGCGAATGCCTGTGCGTGCAACTGGACGCCTGCGATCCGCA
>DASTAL010000196.1:0-4622 GCA_035712685.1 Rudaea sp.
TCACCACCACCGGCAGCACGGCTTCGGCACCGTTGCCGGAAACCTTGGCGGAAGCGTCATTCGCGAGTCCCAGCGCCAGCGCGTCTTCGGGATTGAGCGCGATCGCGGCCTTGCCGGTCAGCGGATGCGCCTGCAGCGCCGGACAACGCCGCAACACCTGGTCGGCGCGATACATGGGCACTGTCGCGATGCGCACCAAACCCGACGCTTCCATCGGACGTTGCGCCAACTTTCCAGCATGCGGTTTTGCGGATCCCGTGCGAAGTTTCGGCGCAACCAGATCCCGCAGCTGCGCGAATTCGGTGAAATCGAAACCGGCCACGCCCAGCGTCGCACCGAGCGCGCGCAGGACTTTCCAGCCCGGACGCGCATCGCCCGGTGCCTTCGCACCGGCCGCGAGCGTCTGCACGGTGCCGTCGACATTGACGTAAGAGCCGTCGCATTCAGGCGGCAGCCCGATCGGCAGCATCGCATGCGCCGTGCGCTTGACGCCGTTGCAGGCGAAGGAACCGATGTAGACGCAGAAGGACGCATTGCTGCGCGCGGCGTCGAATGCGGCGGACGAGGATGTGTCCTGCGAACCGGCCTGGTACACGACGAGGTGCCCGGGCGGCTGCGCCAGCATCGCGGCGGCGTCCTTGCCCTGTCCTTGTGGCTGCGCGCCAGCGCGCGCGAGGCCGATGGCGTTGGCGCCGGAAGGAATCTCGTTGTAGGCACAGCCGGTGTGCTTGGCGACGAAGCGTGCCGCAGCACGCAACAGCGAAGCCTGCGGATGCTGCGCGGCGGATTCGCCGAGGATCAGCACTTTGGCCGATGCGTCGTTCAACGCCTTGAACAGCGCACGCGAAACATCGTCAGCATGAATTCCGGAAATGACCTGCGCCAGATCATGCGATTCCGGCAGATGCCCGGCATCGTTCGCGGTCTTGGCGAGTTTCAGCAGCGCGTCCACCATCCCGGCCGGCGTGACGATGGTTTTCGCGGCCAGGTCGAAGTTCAACTCGAAATCCAGCGGATTGATCGCGTAAACCCTTGCGCCTGCCTTCCACGCCTTGCGGATGCGGTGCGCAAGCAAGGGCATCTCGTGGCGAGGATTGCAGCCGACCAGCGCGATCGCACATGCCTTTTCGATCTCGGCCACCGGCATCTCGAACGCCGCGACCGGCGCGCCGTCGGCGAAATCCAGCGTGCGCAGGCGATGATCGATGGCATCGCTGCCGAGCGCACGCAGTATCTGCGCGAGCAGGAAGCCTTCCTCGCTCGATGCCAGCGGTGCGACCAGCGCACCGAGATCGCCATTGGATTTCTTCAGTCCGTCGGCCACGAAGGCGATGGCTTCGTCCCACGAAACCTCGACCAGTTCGCCGTTCTTGCGCACCATCGGCTTGGTCGCGCGATCCGCCGCGGACAGGCCCTGGTGCGAATAGCGATCGCGGTCGGACAGCCAGCATTCGTTGATCGCTTCGTTGTCGCGCGGCACCGTGCGCAGCACTTCGCCACGGCGCGTGTGCAACCACAGGTTGGAACCGAGCGCATCGTGGTAGCCGATGGATTCGCGCGCGATCAGTTCCCAGGCGCGCGCCTTGAAACGGAACACCTTGTTGGTCAACGCACCGACCGGGCACACGTCGATGATGTTGCCGCCGAGTTCGGAGTCTATGGTCTTGCCGATATACGTGCCGATTTCCAGGTGCTCGCCGCGGCCCATGCCGCCGAGTTCCGGCGAACCGGCGACTTCGGTCATGACGCGGATGCAGCGCGTGCAATGGATGCAGCGCGTCATCTCGGTGGCGATGAGCGGGCCGAGGTCTTCGTCAGGCACCACGCGCTTGCGTTCGGCGAAGCGCGATACCGAGCGGCCGTAGCCGAGCGACAGGTCCTGCAATTCGCATTCGCCGCCCTGGTCGCAGATCGGGCAATCCAGCGGATGGTTGATGAGCAGGAATTCCATCGCGTTGCGCTGGCCGGATAGCGCGCGGTTGGATTGCGTGTTCACCTTCATGCCTTCCATCACCGGCGTGGCGCAAGCCGGCGCAGGTTTGGGCGAGGCCTTGCCGTTCATTTCGGTCTCGACCATGCACATGCGGCAGTTCGCCGCGATCGGCAATTTCTTGTGGTAGCAGAAACGCGGGATCGGAATCCCGGCCGCGTCCGCGGCCTGGATGATCATCGAGTTCTTCGGCACCTTGAGCGCCTTGCCGTCGATCTCGATATTGACCATGTCGGGCGGTGTATTCGGATTGGCGGGAACGGCACTCATGCGGCCACTCCGATTGGCGCATCGACGATCGAGCGCTTGTTGGCGATGAAATATTCGAACTCGTGCCAGAAATGCCGCAGCATGCCCTGCACCGGCCACGCCGCGGCCTCGCCGAACGCGCAGATGGTGTGGCCTTCGATCTGGCCCGCGGCCTGCTTGAGCATCTCGACGTCTTCCATGCTGGCCTTGCCTTCGACGATGCGCGTGAGCACGCGGTACATCCAGCCCGTGCCTTCGCGGCAGGGCGTGCATTGGCCGCAGGATTCGGCGAAGTAGAAGCGCGAAATGCGTTGGCAGGCGCGCACCATGCAAGTGGTTTCGTCCATCACGATCACGGCGCCGGAACCCAGGCCCGATCCGGCCTTCTGGATCGCGTCGTAGTCCATGGTCAGCGCCATCATCGTATCCGCCGGCAGCACCGGCATGGACGAACCGCCGGGGATCACGGCCTTGAGCTTGTGCCCGTTGCGCACGCCGCCGGCCATCGCGAGCAGATCGGCGAACGGCGTGCCGAGCTTGATCTCGTAGTTGCCCGGCTTGTTGACATGGCCGGACACGGAAAAAATCTTCGGTCCGCCGTTGTTCGGCTTACCCTGCGCGAGGAACCACTCCGCGCCCTTGCGCAGGATCGCCGGCACCGAGGCGTAGGTTTCGGTGTTGTTGATCGTGGTCGGCTTGCCGTACAGGCCGAATCCGGCCGGGAACGGCGGCTTGAAGCGCGGCATGCCCTTCTTGCCTTCCAGCGACTCCATCAGTGCGGTTTCCTCGCCGCAGATGTAGGCCCCGGCGCCGAGCGCGTTGTGGATGTCCACGTCGATGCCGCTGCCGAGAATATTCTTGCCGAGCAGTCCGGCCGCGTAGGCTTCCTTCAGCGCTTCCTCGCAATGCTCGAACGGCTCGTGGTGGAACTCGCCACGCAGGTAGTTGTAAGCAACGGTCGACCCGGTCGCATAGCAGGCGATGGCCAGGCCTTCGAGCACCGCATGCGGGTTGTAGCGCAGGATGTCGCGATCCTTGCAGGTGCCCGGCTCGGACTCGTCCGAGTTGCACAAAATATACTTCTGCATGCTGCCCTTGGGCATGAAGCTCCACTTCAGGCCCGTGGGAAAGCCCGCGCCGCCGCGGCCGCGCAATGCCGATTTCTTCAGCTCGTCGACGATCGTGGCCGGATCGGGTTTCTCGGCGAGGATCTTCTTCCACGCCTGCCAACCGCCGGTTTGCACATAGTTGTCCAGCGACCACGGCTTGTCGAAATGCAGCGTGGTGTAGACGACCTGGTGTTCCTGGGGTGCGGGTCCGACGGCCATGGTTATTTCAGCCCATCCAGGATCTGATCGACTTTCTCCGGCGTCAGATGCTCGTGGTAATGCCCGTTCACGACCATCATCGGCGCGCCGCAGCAGGCGGCGAGGCATTCCTCCTCGCACTTGAGGTAGACGCGACCGTCGTGCGTGGACTCGCCGACCTTGACGCCGAGTTTCTTCTCGCAGTGGCGCAGAATGTCTTCGCCGCCGTTGAGCCAGCAACTGATGTTCGTGCACACGGCGACGTTGTTGCGTCCGACCGGATGCGTCTCGAACATCGAATAGAACGTCGCCACCTCGTAGGCCCACACCGGCGGCAGGTCGAGGTACTTCGCCACCGCGGTGATCAGGCCGTCGTTCAGATGCCCGCCGTTCTGCTCCTGCGCCGCGAACAGGCCCTGGATCAGCGCCGAGCGCTTGCGGTCCGCGGGGAATTTCGCCGCCCAGTGGTCGATGTGCTCGCGCGTGTGCGCGGTCAGCGCGACCAGCGGATCGACGTCCTTGACTTCGGCGTAGTGTCCCGTGGCTTTCATCGATCAATTTCTCCAAACACCACGTCGTAGGTGCCTATCATGGCGACGACGTCCGGCAGCATGTGGCCGCGCACGATCGCATCCATCGACGACAGATGCGCGAAACCCGGCGCGCGCAGGTGCACGCGGAACGGCTTGTTCGCGCCATCGGAAACGAGGTAGCAGCCGAACTCGCCCTTCGGCGCCTCGACCGCGCAATAGGTTTCTCCCGCCGGCACGCAATAGCCTTCGGTGAAGAGTTTGAAATGATGGATCAGCGCTTCCATGCTTTCCTTCATTTCCTCGCGCTTCGGCGGCGCGACCTTGTAGTTCTCGACGATCACTGGGCCGGGATTGGCTCGCAACCAAGCCACGCATTGCTTGATGATGCGGTTGGACTGGCGCATTTCCTCGACGCGGACGAGGTATCGGTCGTAGCAGTCGCCCTGCACGCCGACCGGGATGTCGAAGTCCATCCGGTCGTACATCGCGTAGGGCTGCTTCTTGCGCAGGTCCCACTCGATGCCTGAGCCGCGCAGCATCGGG
>DASTAL010000197.1:0-1223 GCA_035712685.1 Rudaea sp.
TCACTTCCAGTCGGCCAGCTTGTAGTACACCGGCTGTACCACGCCCGACGGGCCCGAAAGCTGCTGCATCAGGTTCGGCGGGATCACCGCCGGGTTGTCGACGTAGAACTTCGTCGGTCCCTGTTTCTCGAGCACGCGCACGAACAGCAGCTTGCCCTTCTTGCGGTATTCCTCGATGGTTTCGTTGCCATTCTGGCGCACCGTCACCACCGGCAACTCGGCCACGTTCGCGGCGGCCTGCACGTCCGGCGGCAAGGTGGATTGCTCGTGCGATTTCTCGGCGGGCTTCGTGGCGGACGTGGCGGGCGACTGTGCTGCCGGCGCAGCCGGCTTGACGCCCGGATCGTTCATGGACGGCGGCGCCTGCACCGGCGGCAACGGATCGGAAGCCGGCTGGCCTTGGGCCAAGGCCGCGCCGCCTGCGCCACCCAGTATCGAAGCGATCAAGACCATGCCAAGCACATGAACGGATTTCATTTCACACCTCCCGCGTTGGTGTCGAGCATAGCACGCGTGTATTGCGTTTTTTGCGACGCTTGAACGGGTTGTTTCGTTGCAAAAATCCCCGTGCTGGGCCAAGCTGAAAAACCCGCCACGGCCGTGCACCATCATGTCGCGTCCCACCCTGGTCCTGATCGATGGTTCCGGCTACTTGTACCGCGCCTTTCACGCGCTGCCGCCGTTGTCGAACCGGATGGGCGAGCCGACCGGCGCATTGTTCGGCGTGTTCAACATGCTGCGCGCGACGCTGAAGGAAAAACCCGCGCATGTCGCATTCGTCGCGGACGCATCGGGGCCGACGTTCCGCGATGCGATCTTCGAGCAATACAAGGCGCATCGCCCGCCGATGCCGGACGACCTGCGCGCCCAGATCGAGCCGATGCTGGCGCTGGTCGGCGCGCTGGGATTCCCGATCCTGCGCGTGCCGGGCGTCGAGGCCGACGACGTGATCGGTACACTCGCGCTGCAGGCGGCGGCGCAGGGCATCGACGTCGTCGTCTCCACCGGCGACAAGGATCTGGCGCAACTGGTCTCAAAGCATATCCGCCTCGTCAACACGATGACGAATTCGACGCTGGATGCGGACGGCGTGTTCGCCAAGTTCGGCGTACGCCCCGACCAGATCGTCGATTACCTCGCCCTGGTCGGCGACAGCGCGGACAACATCCCCGGCGTGCCGAAATGCGGGCCCAAGACCGCGGCGAAATGGCTGGGCGAATACG
>DASTAL010000198.1:0-1217 GCA_035712685.1 Rudaea sp.
CGCGATGCGCAGCCGCCTCGCCGACGTGTTCCTCGACCAGACGCAGAGTTTCATCGCGCAGAAGCGCCGCGCCGACGCCGGCCGTGCGCTCGATGCCGCGCGCGAGCTGAATCCGAACAATCCGCGCCTGGCGGCGTTGCGGGCGCAGTACGAGTCGATGCCGGCGAACTGACGACAAACAACAACTTGCAGACCGTTCGCGCTGAGCGTAGCGCCGAAGGTGCGAAGTCGAAGGGTCGCCAGCATCGTGAACTATCGGTGTTTCGACTTCGCGGAGCTTTGCTCCGCTACGCTCAACACGAACGGATTCGAAATTGCGACTGGATCTAAGCGGTCGGCAGTATGCGCGTCAGCGCCGCGCGCGCCGCATCGAAGGAAAAGTGCTCGCGCACGTTGGCGAGGCCGTTGTCCGAGAGCTTGTTCCACAGGGTTGCATCGCCGTAGGCACGCACGATCGCGGCGGCGAAATCTTCCGGTGCATCGGCGACGAGCAAATCCTCGCCGTCGCGCGCGTGCATGCCTTCGGCCGCGGGCGTCGTCGCCACCACTGGCAGGCCGTGGCTCATCGCCATGTTGATCTTGCCCTTGACGCCGGCGCCGTAGCGCAGCGGTGCGAGCGCAAGGCGGCTGTCGTCCATGAACGGCGCGATGTCCTCGACGAAGCCGTGCACCTGCACGCCGTCATGGGCGAGTTCGAGAATCTGCTTTGGTGCCTTGCTGCCGATCACGTGGAAGACGATGCCGGGCAGGGCCGTGCGCACGCGCGGGAACACGTCGTTCACGAACCACAGCACCGCATCCACGTTCGGCGGATGCTGAAAGCCGCCGACGAACACGAGGTCGCGGCGTTCGCCGAATTCGCGGCGGCGGCCGGGAATCGCATGCACGTTCGACAACACCTCGATGCGCACGCCGGGCAAGTCGCGCGCGAGCAATTCCTTTTCCGCGGCGCTGACGACGAGGGTGACGGCGCATTCGCGCATCAATTTCAGTTCCTGCGCGCGCGTGCGCGCGGCTTGCTGTGCCTGTTCGGCGCTGCCGGTCAGTTCCGCGGCGCGCTGTTCGCGCAGGTGGTGCACGTCGACGGTGTCGAAGATCAGGCGTGCCTGCGGCGCGTACAGGCGCACCAGGCCGACGTAGTTCGCGGCAACATAATGGCGCGACAGGACGACGGCGTTCAGCGACCTGCCATGCGCACGCAGCCAGGCGACCGGATC
>DASTAL010000199.1:0-3653 GCA_035712685.1 Rudaea sp.
ACGTTCACAGTTTCGCTTACACGACCGGATGACCATGCGTTTTGCCGCCGCCCTCTTCAGCGCCATGCTCACGCCCATGTTGGCGTTGGCGCAGTCGGCCGTGCCCGCACCGGGAAGCAACACCGCGGTCGTCATCCAGCCCGTCGATGTATCGCAAGATCATGCCGATGCGGGCTGGCGCATGCCGCTGTGGGGCACCCCTGATGGCCGCGTCCTGGCACTGGTCGCGTTAGCCGGCGGCCATGGTGCGCCGGCGCTGCCACAGGCACCGCAGATCGGCTCTGCGGCCGACTGGCAATTGATTGACGTCACCCATTTCGTCGGCGGGGGCCTGTCGCTGCATCTGGGCAACCGCGTCAACGCCTGGGCCCGGTTCGGGCGCGGCATCGCGCTGACGCCGCTCAATTCGGAAGCGGCCACGCTGGGCTGCGATTCGGGACTGGCCTTCGCCCTGAACGAGTCGTGCCCGTACCGCGACGCACCTGCCAGCACCGGCGCCCTGAGTATCGGCACCGGCCTGAGCACGGATCGCCTGGACGTGGGCGTGGACTACGGCTACGCCTGGCTGCGCCACGAGTCCGCGCCGCTCACCGCCGTCGCGCAGACTCCACCCTGGGATTTGTTCGCCACCATCGGCAACGAAGCTTTGCCGACGCTGGCGATACCGGCGCTGCAGTGGGCGGATGTCAGCGACAACGCCATCCGCGCGCAGGGACGCTGGCACTGGAGCGATCAGAGCAGTCTGGATATCGGCGCCGCGTTGAGCCGCCTGCGCTTCGAACTGCCGGGCAACACCCTGCTGCCGGCCCTCAACCAGGCGGCGCTGAGTTTCGGCGTTCGCAGCGGCAATTTCAGCGGCACGCTCACCGGCCGCGTACTCGGGCCGGCGGATCCGCTCGGCAGCGGCCAGAATTGGGCCAGCGTCGATCTGGGAATTTCCTGGCGCGCGCCGTGGCGCGGCGTATTCAGTGTCGGTGCGCAGAACTTGTGGTCGAGCGGCACACCGCCGCTGCTCGCCGATCCCGCGCACGAGACCGACCCGAGCCAGGCGCGCGTGCCGTACGTGCAATACCATCAGGATCTGTAACCTTGCTCCGGCTTCGGCTAGCAGCGCACCGCGCTGAGCGTGGCGCGCGCCCTGCATGAACGTACCTTCCGACCGCCACTGGAACCGCGCCCAGCGCTACCTGGCCGAAGGCAATCTCGACGCGGCGCGCATCAGCCTGGAATCGATGCTGCAACGCGATTCCGGCAACGTCCACGCCCACCTGCTGCTGAGCGATATCGCCTGGGAGGAAGATCGCGTACGCGAGTCGGCCCGCCACGCGCGCGCGGCCGCCGGCGCCTTGCCGGCCGATCCCGAACTGATCGTCGCCATCGTCGCCGCACTGATTCGTTCCGGCGAGACCGTCGCCGCGCGGACCTGCCTGGACGACCCCGTCTGCACGGTGGTGCAGTCGGTCACCGCGTTGGTCCAGATGGCCGAACAGCGCTATCTGCTGAACCAGACCGCCGAGTCCCTCGCGTTGTACGATCGCGCCAGGGCACTTGGAGCCGACGGCCCCGAATTCCGCTTCCGGCGTGGCGTCCAGCTCGTCTTCGCCGGTCGCATCCGCGAAGCCGAAGCCGAGTTCCTCGAAACCGTGCGCCACGACCCGACGTACGGTCGGGCCTGGCAGGAACTGGCGCGCCTGCGCAAGCAGACCGCAACGGACAATCATCTGGCCGGCACGGCCAGGGCGCTGCAACTCGTCCAGCCCGGGAGCTACGAGCACGCGTCGATCGAATTCGCGCGTTACAAGGAATTGGAAGACCTCGGCCGCTACGACGAGGCCTGGACCGCGCTCGCCCACGGCAACGCGCTGATGTACGCGCGGCACCAGCACGATCCGGCGCACACGCGCCAGCTGTTCGCGAACCTGACGCGTGCCTGCAACGCCGACTTCCTGCGACCGGTCAGCGCGCTGCACGCCGGCGCGCAGCCGATTTTCATCATCGGCATGCCGCGCTCGGGCACCACCGTGCTCGACCGTCTGCTCGGCAACCATTCCCAGGTCGAGTCGGTCGGCGAACTGGACGATTTCGCCTTCCAGCTGCGCTGGGCGGCGGATCATTGCAAGACACTGGACGATACCGTCATCGAACGCCTGCCGCGGATCGATTTCGTCGAACTCGGCCGGCGTTATCTCGACCAGACCCAGTGGCGCGCCGCCGGCAAACCGTTCTATACCGACAAGTTGCCGCGCAACTGGATGGTCGCCGGCCTCATAGCCAAGGCCCTGCCGCAGGCGCGCATCCTCAATCTCGTGCGCGACCCGATGGACGTGTGTTTCTCGAATTTCCGCGCCCTGTTCGCCGATGCCTTCGCGCACATCTACGACCTCGACGCGCTCGCCTCCCACTACCTCGTCTACCAGGACACGATGGCGCATTGGCATGCGGCAATGCCCGGCCGGATCCTGGACGTCGCCTATGCCGACCTGGTCGCAAATGCCGACGAAACCTTGCGCAAAGTCCTGCAATTCTGCGGATTGCCCTGGGAGCCTGGTTGCGGCGATCTCACCCGAAACCGCAGTTCGGTTTCCACCCTGAGCGCTGTCCAGGTGCGCGAACCGGTGCATAAACGTTTCGTCGACTCCTGGCGTCGTTACGAACGACAACTCGCTCCCCTGCAGCGGATTCTGGACCGGCAAAATTCCGTAAAAAGCGGGTGAGGCCGACTCGGTTCAGATCGGGTTCTTCCAAGACTTTTCAAAGCCTTGGGCGTGAAACCGTCCGGGGATTCCCATGTTAAGCAATTGTTGCTACTATCGGCCGCTGCCAAGGCCTTAGCTGTGCGGTTTTTTGGCTGTTTTCCAGGAAGGATTTTGTCCCGAAACGTTGTATACAACCCTGACGTTGGAGAGTGTAATGAGACTCGACGTAAATAAACTTTCATCGGCGGTTCGCCTGGCGTTGACGCTGGGCACGGTGGCCGCCGCCGGCACCCTGACCGCAAATGCCCAGGATACCGGCAATACCAACACCAACCAGAAGAGCCAGGCCCTCGAAACCATCGTGGTGACCGGCTCCAACATCCGCCGCGTGGACATCGAAACGTCCAACCCGGTGGTTACCATCGACGCCGCAGCAATCCAGAAGACCGGCAAGCTGACGCTGGGCGACATCGTCCAGAGCCTGCCGGCCCAGATGAACGGCACCAACCCGCAGGTCAACAACGGCGGCGGTAGCGGTTCGACCAGAATCAGCCTGCGTGGCCTCGGCCAGCAGCGTACCTTGGTTCTAGTCGACGGGCGCGTCGTGCTGAATAAAGACATCAACGCGATTCCGATCGCGGCGGTGGAACGCGTCGAAGTCCTGACGGCCGGCGCTTCGGCAGTCTACGGTTCTTCGGCCATCGGCGGCGTGGTCAACATCATCCTCAAGAAGAATTACCAGGGCGCCCAAGTCAGCGTGGATTACGGTATTTCCGACCACGACGACGGCCAGCGCAAGGGCGTCAGCTTCATGTTCGGACAAACGTCCGACAAGGGCAGCATCGTCGCCGGCATCGATTACAACAAGACCGACAGCGTGCTGCAGGCGAACCGCAAGTTCTCGCATGACGCCAAGTCCCTGTACGGCCGCGGCACCGGCGTTTCCGCCGGCGGCTC
>DASTAL010000200.1:0-1000 GCA_035712685.1 Rudaea sp.
TTCTTGCCGCTGGCGAGATCGACCAGGTGCAACTCGCCCATTTGCGTGTAGACGATCGCGCCAGCACCGGCGCTTGCCGCGTCGATCGGATAGCCGTCGTTGGCGACAAGTTGATCGACCTTGCCGCTGGCAATGTCGTAGGCGAACAGCGTCGCCGGACCGTTGCGGTCGGACAGGAAGTAGACGCGATCGCCAACCCACATCGGGTCGGAATCATTGGAATTCTCGCGCGGGATTTTCGTCACGCTCGAATCCGCCAGCCGTGCGATCCAGATGCGGGTGGTCTGGCCGCCGCGGTACTCACGCCAGTCCGGCTCCCACTGGAACACGGGGTTGTAGGCGATCTGCTTGCCGTCCGGCGAGAACGCGCCTTGTTCGGCCATGGACAGCGGCAGCGCCTGCGGCAGGCCGCCGGACAGGGACTGCAGGTACAGTTGCGAAGAGTCGTTGGCCGCGTCGCGATTGGAGCGGATCAGCACGGACTTGCCGTCCGGCGACCAGCCCACGGCTTCGTCTCCAGCCGGATGCCAGGTCAGGCGCTTGGGCGTGCCGCCTGCCGTCGCCACCACGAACACGTCGGCATTGCCGTTTGCGGTGTCGGTATAGGCGACCCAGGCGCCATCCGGCGAGAACACCGGGTTCATGGCCGTGCCGGCGCCGCCGACCAGCAGGCTTGCCGCGCCGCCGGCGCGCGGCACCGTCCAGATTTCGCCGCCCCAGGCAAACGCGATGCGCGAAGCCGACACGCTCGGCGTCTGCAACAACAACGGCGTGGCTTGTGCGCAAGCCATTCCGGCCATGAGGCACAAACCCGATATCCACGATGCTGCGCGCATGAAGCCCTCCGAATCCGGCGGAAAAACGCAGTCTAGGCCGCGCCTGTCCGGATCAAGCCTGCCATTGGTAACACCCTGCGGCATAATAGCGGTCTGATCCACTCGCCGATTTCCCGTGACCGATCTTCAACAAGCCTTGAAACTCCATCGCGACGGCGATCTCG
>DASTAL010000201.1:0-3878 GCA_035712685.1 Rudaea sp.
TGGATGCTCGAAGGCACGCACAGCATCTTCGGCCCCGAGCCGCTGACGCCGGAATTGAACGCACGTCTCGAACGCGGCGACGTCGCGCCGACGGGGCCGATGTGGGGCGCGGGTGAGTTGCGCACGCGCGAAGCGGTGGCGGACCTGGAAAACTCCGTCGCCGCGCGGTATCCCGAGCTTGCGGCAGGGTTGGCCTCGGCAGGTTTGCGTCAAGAGCGCCGCAGCCTGGTCCTGCGCCCACGTGAATTGGAGTTGCGTTCGCTTCCGGATTCTGGCATTGAGCTAAGTTTTTACTTGAACTCAGGCGCCTATGCCACTGTTTTATTGACGGAAATATTCGATTACCGTGGCCAAATCTAGGCCCGCTTGAGCAGCACGATCGTCGCACCGGTTCCACCCTCGGCCGGCTTGGCTGACGCGAAGGCGACGACATCCGCGCGCCGGCGCAGCATGCCATCGACGAGACGCTTGAGCACCGGCCCTTCGGCGCGCGAGCGCAGGCCCTTGCCGTGGATCAGCTTCACGCACAACCGTCCGTCGCGGCGCGATTCGTCCAGGAATTGCTTGACTGCCTCGCGCGCCACGGCTGCCGTCATCTGGTGCAGATCGATTTCGTCGGCGATGGAAAAATGTCCGCGCTTGAGCTGGCGCAACAGGCGTGGCGAATGGCCATCCTTGAGGTAGCTCAATTCCTCGCCGACCTCGATTGCCGCCGGATCGATGGCGCTGCCGAGCAGTTCATCGGCCACGCTGGCTTCGTCGCGATCCGACTGGATCGGCTCGGGCGCCGGCTTCGGCGTCGCGTCGGCGCGTTCGTGGGTCTGCAGGCGCCGCACCGGCCCGACCGCCTCGGCGAAAAGGCGCAGATCTTCGTCGCTGATCGTAGCGGGGCGGGATTTGCGCATGCGCCAAGGATACGTGAATGCCGTCGCTTGCTAGAATAGAACGCTTATGAGAGTCCTTGTTAGTAATGACGACGGCGTCGACGCGCCGGGCATCCTGATCCTGGCGCAACGGCTGTCGATCGTCGGCGAAGTCACCGTGGTTGCGCCCGACCGCGACCGTTCCGGCGCCAGCAATTCGCTCACCCTGGATCGGCCGATCCGGGTCAAGAAGCTCGACGAGCGCCGCTACCGTGTTGCCGGCACGCCGACCGATTGCGTGCATCTCGCGCTGTCCGGCTTGCTCGATCATGAACCCGACATCGTTGTCTCCGGCATCAACAACTCGGGCAACCTTGGCGACGACGTGATCTATTCCGGCACGGTTTCGGCGGCGATGGAAGGCCGTTTCCTCGGCCTGCCCGCCATCGCCGTGTCGCTGGTTTCCGCCGATCATGTCGGTGTGCATTTCCACAGCGCGGCGCAGGCGGCGCTGGTCATCATGCAGCGCCTGCTGGTCGATCCACTGCCCGCCGACACCATCCTCAACGTCAACGTGCCGGACCGTCCCTGGGCCGAATTGCGCGGCTTCGCGGTGACGCGCCTCGGGCGCCGGCATCGCTCCGCCCCGTGCCTGCCGCAACGCGATCCGCGCGGGCACCCCATGTACTGGATCGGCCCCGCCGGCGAAGCCGAGGACGACGGCCCGGGCACGGATTTCAACGCGGTGCGCGACGGTTTCATTTCGATCACGCCGATCCACGTGGACCTCACGCGCTTCCAGGCGCTGGAGAAGGTCAGCAGTTGGGTCGGTTCGCTGACGCACGAGCTGGGCAGCGCCGCATGAGTGTTGCTCGATGAATATTTTTTCGCGCCCCACGCCCGAGGCGCGCGGACTTGGCATGACCAGCCAGCGCGCGCGTGACCGCCTGATCGAACGGCTCAAGGCCGATGGCATCGCCGACCGCCGCGTGCTGGACGTGATCGGACGCCTGCCGCGCCACCTGTTCATGGAAGAGGCGCTGGCCTCGCGCGCTTATGAGGACACTGCGCTGCCGATCGGGCTTGGCCAGACGATCTCGCAGCCATGGGTCGTGGCGCGCATGACCGAAGCGCTGATCGAGCCGAAGATTCCGGGCAAGGTGCTGGAGATCGGCACCGGTTCGGGCTATCAGGCCGCCGTGCTCGCCGCACTTTGTGGAAATGTGTACACGGTCGAGCGCATCGAGGAACTGTTGCGCGACGCGCGCCGGCGTTTCCGCAAGCTCGGCATCGACAACATCCGCAGCCGGCACGACGATGGCAAGCTCGGCTGGCCAGAGTTCGCGCCCTACGACGCGATCATGCTCACCGCCGCGGGCGAGTCGGTCGATCCGGCGCTGTTCGCCCAGCTCGCGCCCGATGGCGTGCTGGTCGCGCCGGTCGGCCCCGCGGGCGCACAGCGCCTGTTGCGCTACCGCCGTGACGGCGAGGAGTGGAAAGCGGAAATGCTCGGCCACGTCAGCTTCGTGCCGCTGCTTGGCGGCGTTACCTGATGCGTCTGTTCAAGCCGCTTTACGAAATCGCCCTGCGCTGGGCCGCGCATCCGCGCGCGCAGGCGTATCTGGCCGGATTGAGCTTCGTCGAAGCCTTCATCTTCCCGATCGCGCCGGAATTCATGCTGGCGCCGATGACATTGGCCAAACCCGCGCGCTGGGCACGCTACGCCTCGATCAGCCTTGCATTCTCGCTGGCCGGGTCGCTGGTCGGCTATGTGCTCGGGCATTACGCCTTCGATGCGCTGCGTCCGTATCTCGCCGGCACCGGGGTGCTGGCGCACCTGGATGCGCTGGTCGTGGAATTCCGTGCCGACGCCGTCGCGCATCCGTGGCAGGCGTTCTGGCTGCTGGTGGCGGCCGGCTTCGTGCCGATTCCGATGAAAGTCGCGAGCTGGGCCTGCGGCATCGTCGGCATGCCGATCCTGCCGTTCCTCGCCGGCATCGCGGTCGGCCGCGGCAAGCGCGTGTACCTGCTGTGCGGTCTGATCCGTCTCGGCGGCGAACGTGCCGAGAAAGCCGTTCACCGCTGGATCGAATGGATAGGCTGGGGCGTGGTCGCACTGATCGTTCTGCTTGTGCTTTACTTCGAGTTCGTGCACTGAGAGCCATCCGATGCGGAACGCCGCCACTTCGATGCCGCGAATCGTGTTTGCCGCCGCTGCCGTCTGGCTCGCCGGCTGCGCGTCGAATCCGCCCGCACCGGTGGTGGACTTGTCGCTGCCGAACGAGAACGTGCCGGCATCGCCCACGTCCCTGACGCCCGCGCAAACGACTTACCGCGTCGTGCGCGGCGACACGCTGTATTCGATCGCGTTCAAGCACGGCCTGGATTTCCGCGATCTGGCGGCGTGGAATGGCATTACCTCGCCGTACCGGATTCTGGTCGGGCAGGATTTGCGCCTGAGCGCGCCGGCAGCTGCGCCAGCCGAAGCGTCAGCGGCGCCGGCGATACCCGAGCCGCAACCAGGCCAGGCCGTCACGTCCGGCATTGGCGAAACCGCGACCACCGCGCCGCTGGCATCGACCGCGGCCGCGACCAAGCCTTCCGCCTTCGAGTCGTTGCCCGTGCAGCCGTCCGCACCCGCGGAATCGGCACCGGCAAGATCGGCGCCTGTCGAAACGCAGCCGCCAAAATCTGTGCAAGCGCCTCCGCAGCCGCCGTCAGCCGCACTTGTTTCGAAGCCCGCCGAGGCGCCGCCGCTCAAGCCGGCCGTCGTTCCCGCGCCGCCGAAACCGGCCGACAACGCCGCGCAGCTCAACGCCGGCGGCGTCACCTGGCGTTGGCCCGCCGACGGCAAGGTCGTCGGCACCTACGTTGCCGGCGATCAGACCAAGCAGGGTCTCGACATCGCCGGCAGCGCGGGCGACCCGGTGCGTGCCGCCGCCGATGGCGAAGTCGTCTACAGCGGCAACGGCCTGATCGGCTACGGCGAACTCATCATCGTCAAGCACAACGCGA
>DASTAL010000202.1:0-3382 GCA_035712685.1 Rudaea sp.
CAAGCTCGCCGACAAGATCCGTTTCGGCACCCAGGCGAAAGTCGATGCCTGGCAGAAGCAGCTGCAAGCGATCGGTGCGCCGCATCGCGATTTGTCCGTGGATGTCGGTATCGGCATCAAGCCGGTCAGCCGGCTCGGCACGGAGCGCCTCGTGCACAGCGCCATGGCTTACGCGATCCAGAACAAGCGCAAGTCGGTGACGCTGGTGCACAAAGGCAACATCATGAAGTTCACCGAAGGCGCGTTCCGCGACTGGGGTTACCAGGTCGCGCGCGACTTCTTCGGCGCCGTCGAACTCGACGGCGGTCCGTGGCACGTGATCCCCGAAGGCAAGCCAGGCGCCGGCATCGTGATCAAGGACGTGATTGCCGACGCCTTCCTGCAGCAGATTCTCACCCGCGCGGCCGAATACGACGTGGTCGCCACGCTCAATCTCAACGGCGACTACGTTTCCGACGCGCTGGCCGCTGAAGTCGGCGGCATTGGCATTGCGCCGGGCGCCAACATCAACTACGTGACCGGCCATGCCGTGTTCGAGGCCACCCACGGCACGGCGCCGAAGTACGCCAATCAGGACAAGGTCAATCCGGGTTCGGTGATACTGTCCGGCGAGATGATGCTGCGCTACATGGGCTGGACAGAAGCGGCCGACGCGATCATCGCCGCCATGGACAAGACCATCACTGCCAAGACCGTGACCTACGACTTCGCGCGCATGATGGAAGGCGCGAAACTGCTCAAGTGTTCGGAATTTGGCGATGCGTTGATCGCCGCTATGTAAGGAGATCGTCATGAAAAAGTATACGATTGCACTTTCCATAATCGCACTGGCCTTGTCCGCCTGTAGCCAATCGCAGGCACCCGCGCCGACGACCGCGCCGCCGCCGAAGGTGGCCGACCAGCCGGCCAATCCGCCGCCGCCGCAAAGCGCGCAGCAGATGTTCGCTGCGAAGATCGACACCGTGCTCGCCGGTGCCTGGCGCGAAGCCGCGAACAAGGCGCGCGATCAATACCGGCATCCGAAGCAGACGCTGGAATTCTTCGGCCTCAAGCCCGGCATGAGCCTGATCGAGATCACGCCCGGCGCGGGCTGGTACGCGGAAGTGCTCGCGCCGCTGATGAGAGACGACGGCAGCTACACCGCCGCGATCACCATTCCGAAAAAACCCGAAGGCGAGGCCGCGCAGGACAAGACGGCGATCGAGAAGATGTTCGCCGCCGATCCCGTGCAGTACGACAAGGCCAAGGTTGTGCAATACGACCCGAAAGCACCGAGCCTCGGCGCGCCGAACTCCGCCGACATGGTGGTGACGTTCCGCAACGTGCACAACTGGGTCATGGGCGATTACGCATCGGGCATGTTCAAGGCCTTCTTCGACGTGCTCAAGCCCGGCGGCGTACTCGGCGTGGTCGATCACCGCGCCACGGCCGGCGCGGACCTGGAGAAAATCAAGAACAGCGGCTACCTGCCCGAGGATTACGTGATCAAGCTCGCCACCGATGCCGGTTTCAAGCTCGACGCCAAGAGCGAGATCAACGCGAACCCGAAGGACGATCACGATCATCCCAAGGGCGTGTGGACGCTGCCGCCAACCCTGACGCTGGGCGACAAGGACAAGGACAAGTATCTCGCGATCGGCGAATCCGACCGCATGACCCTGCGCTTCGTGAAACCGGAATCCGACAAGATCTTTTCCGCTCCGGCGGACAATGCGGGCAAGCCGGCGAAGAATTGATCGGGCACATGCGCCTGCTGCTTTCCGGACGGCCGCCTCGCGCGGCCGTTCGCATCTGCGTGACGACTTCGTGCTGATCGCGCTCAACAAACCGTGCAACGTGCTGTGCCAGTTCACCGACCGCGGCGAACCGAAACGGCGAACATTGGCGGAGTTCGTGAACATTCCCAATGTCTATCCGGCGGGACGCCTGGATTACGACAGCGAGGGGCTGCTCCTGCTCACCGACGACGGCGCGCTGGCGCAGCGCCTGACCGATCCGCGCCACAAGACAGCGAAGACCTACCTCGTGCAGGTCGAGGGCGATCCGACCGACGCGCAGATCGGACAATTGCGCAATGGCCTGCAGCTGAACGACGGTCCGACCCTGCCTGCGGAGGCGAAACGCCTGCCACGCGCGCCGGACTGGTTGTGGCCGCGCGATCCGCCGGTGCGTTTCCGCAAGACCGTGCCCGACGCATGGATCGAACTCGCAATCCGCGAAGGCCGCAACCGCCAGGTGCGGCGCATGACCGCAGCGGTCGGATTGCCGACGCTGCGCCTGATCCGCCTGTGCATCGGCGACATCGCGCTGGATGGATTGATGCCGGGACAGACGAGGATCGTGCAGGCATGACCGCGTTCAAGGATCACTTCTCCGGCCACGCCGGCATCTACCGCGAGGCGCGACCGACGTATCCGCCGGATTTGTTTGCGTGGCTGGCGCAGCAGGCGCCGGATACCGAACTGGCCTGGGATTGCGGCTGCGGCAACGGACAGGCAACCGTGGCGCTGGCCGGACATTTCGCCCGCGTCGTCGGCACCGATCCGAGCGCGAACCAGATTGCCCAGGCCGAACCGCGCGCGAACGTCGAGTATCGCGTCGAGCCCGCCGAATGCTGCAGCCTTGCCGACGGCAGTGCGAGCCTGGTGACGGTCGCGCAGGCGCTGCACTGGTTCGACCACGCGCGGTTCTATGCCGAGGCGAGGCGCGTGCTCAAACCCGGTGGCATCTTCGCGGCGTGGGCATATTCGGATTGCACGACCGGCGACGCGGCGATCGACCGCATCAAGGACAGGCTCTACGTCGATCTCACCGGTCCTTACTGGCCGCCGGAACGCGTGCATGTGGATGCGGGCTACCGCGCGCTGCCGTTTCCGTTCGCTGAAATGAAGACACCGGCCTTCGCGATGATTTCGCACTGGAACGCGGATCAATTTCTCGCCTACCTGCGTTCGTGGTCGGCATCGCAGCGGTATCTGAAGGCCACGGGCGACGATCCGGTAACGCTGATCGAGCCGGATTTGCGCACGGCCTGGGGCGATCCCACGCACGGGCGCGTGGTGCGCTGGCAATTCCATCTGCGCGCGGGATGCAACCGATGAACCGCGACTGGCGTACACCGCTGGAAATCCTCCTGCTCGGCGCGATCTGGGGTGGCTCGTTCCTGTTCATGCGCATCGCCGCGCCGCACTTCGGTCCGCTGCCGCTGGTCGAGGTGCGCGTGATGCTTGGCGCACTGCTACTTTCGCCGTTCCTGTGGCGCGCGCGCAAGCAGCTCGACGCCGCGCATTGGCGCCGGCTCGCGGTCGTCGGCGTGCTCAACTCCGCGATTCCGTTTTCCCTGTTCGCCTGGGGCGCCGAACGCGCGCCGGCCGGCATCGGC
>DASTAL010000203.1:0-6943 GCA_035712685.1 Rudaea sp.
GATGTCCAGGGTTTCCGTGACATTCTTCGGAATGTCGGCGAGGTCCTTCTTGTTTTCCTCCGGAATGATCACGGTGGTGATGCCGCCGCGGTGCGCTGCCAGCAGCTTCTCCTTGAGCCCGCCGATCGGCAGCACGCGGCCGCGCAGGGTGATCTCGCCGGTCATGGCCACGATCGAGCGCACCGGCACCCGGGTCAGGGCCGACACCAGGGCCGTGCACATGGCGATTCCGGCGCTCGGGCCGTCCTTGGGCGTGGCGCCCTCGGGTACGTGCACGTGAATGTCGTACTTGTTGTGGAATTCCGGATCGATGCCGAGGCGTTCGGCGCGCGCGCGCACCACGGACAGCGCGGCCTGGATGGATTCCTGCATCACCTCGCCGAGCTGGCCGGTGTGGATGAGCTTGCCCTTACCAGGCACCACGGTCGCTTCGATGCTGAGCAGGTCGCCGCCAACCTCGGTCCAGGCCAGGCCAGTGACCAGGCCGAACTCGTTCTTCTGCTCGGCGCGGCCGTAAGTGAACTTGCGCACGCCGAGATATTGTTCGAGGTTCTTGCCCGCGACCGTTACCTTGCCGCGCTTCTTCGTGCCCTTGTCCGCCGCGAGGGTGAGTTCCTTGACCACCTTGCGGCAGATCTTGGAAATCTCGCGTTCGAGGTTGCGCACGCCGGATTCGCGCGTGTAGTAGCGCACCATGTCGCGCAACGCGCCTTCGGCGACGTGGATTTCGCTTTCAAGCAGGCCATTTGCCTTGACCTGTTTCGGCAGCAGGTAGCGCTGCGCAATGTTGATCTTCTCGTCCTCGGTGTAGCCGGGGATGCGGATCACTTCCATGCGGTCGAGCAAGGGCCCGGGGATGTTCAGCGAATTCGCGGTCGCTATGAACATGACCTCGGACAGGTCGAAATCCACTTCCAGGTAGTGATCGTTGAAGGCATGGTTTTGCTCCGGATCGAGCACCTCGAGCAGGGCCGAGGACGGATCGCCGCGAAAATCCATCGACATCTTGTCGATCTCGTCGAGCATGAACAGTGGATTCTTCGTACCGACCTTGTTCATGTTCTGCACGATTCTTCCCGGCATCGAACCGATGTAGGTGCGGCGGTGGCCGCGAATCTCGGCTTCATCGCGCACGCCGCCCAGCGACATGCGTACGAACTTGCGATTCGTCGCGCGCGCAATGGATTGGCCGAGCGAGGTCTTGCCCACGCCCGGCGGCCCGACCAGGCACAGGATCGGCGCCTTCATCTTCTTCACGCGCTGTTGCACCGCCAGGTATTCGACGATGCGCTCCTTGACCTTTTCCAGACCATAGTGATCGGCGTCGAGCACTTCTTCGGCGGCCTTGAGGTCGCGGCGCACCTTGCTGCGCTTGCGCCACGGCGCGCCGACCAGCCAGTCGACGTAGTTGCGCACCACGGTGGCTTCGGCCGACATCGGCGACATCTGCTTGAGCTTGTTGAGTTCCGCGCGCGCCTTCTTCTCGACCGGTTTGGGCATCCCGGCCTTTTCGATCTTCTTGCCGAGTTCCTCGATCTCGTTCGGCGCCTCCTCGTTCTCGCCCAGTTCCTTCTGGATCGCCTTCATCTGTTCGTTGAGGTAGTACTCGCGCTGGCTCTTCTCCATTTGCGTCTTGACGCGGCCGCGGATGCGCTTCTCGATCTGCTGTACGTCGATCTCGCCCTCGACGAAACCAATGAGCATTTCCAGGCGATCCGCGACGTCGGGCGTTTCCAGCAGGCGCTGTTTGTCGGACAGGCGGATCGACAGATGCGCGGCGATGGTATCGGCCAGGCGCGAGGCGTCGTCGATGCCGGCGAGCGTGGTCAACAATTCCGGCGGGATCTTGCGGTTGAGCTTGACGAAGCTCTCGAATTGCGACACGACGGTGCGCACCACGACTTCGATCTCGCGCGCGCTGCGCGTGTAGGCGGGCTCGAGCGCGCGCACGTGGCCGGTCATCACGCCGTCGCGCTCGCCGTAGTGCACGACTTCGGCGCGCGTGCTGCCCTCGACCAGCACCTTGACTGTGCCGTCCGGCAGCTTGAGCAATTGCAGAATGCTGGCGACCGTGCCGATCGGATACAGGTCGCCAGCCTTGGGATCGTCGATATCCGCGCCGCGCTGCGCCACCAGCAGGATGCGCTTGTCGCCGGCCATGGTGATGTCCAGCGCCTTCATCGATTTTTCGCGACCGACAAACAGCGGAATCACCATGTGCGGATAGACCACGACATCGCGCAGCGGCAGCACCGGCAATTCGGCGATTGCGGCAATGGCGGACGTTTCGGGCTTGATGCTGGTGCTCATTGCGTTTCCTGTCGATGGGGTGGCGCGGCGGTTCACGGCCAGCGTGAGCGCATGCGCGATATTCGTCAAGTGACGACGCGACGACAGGATTTCAAGATGGAGATGATGCGCCGCGCGGCGCGGTCAGGATTTCGGCACGCGCGCGGCAATCGCATCGTCCGCAAGATCCGCGGAATCGGCATCGACCGCACGCTGGGCGACGCTACGCGACTTGTCGCGACGCGCATTCGCCGCGAACAGAGTTCCCGGCGGCGGCGTCGCCTCGAAATAATCGCGCAACCCGCCGAGGATGGCGTCGGCGAGTTTCTGCCGCTGCGCCGGACTCTTCAGACGCTTTTCCTCGGCCGGGTTGGTGATGAACGCGGTTTCCACCAGGATCGACGGTACGTCCGGCGAGCGCAGCACGACGAAATTGGCTTTCTCCACGTAGCCGCGATGGGTCGGACCGATCTTGGCCAAGGCATGCAGCACGCGCTTGGCGACCGCGTCGCTGGCCTCGGCGGTCGCGCCCTGGGACAGATCCAGCAGTACCGCCGCGAGCGTGCTGTCCTTGTCTTCGAGTTTCACCCCGCCAACGAGATCGGCGCGATTCTCGCGATCGGCCAGCCAGCGCGCCGCCTCGTTCGTCGCTCCGCGCGGCGAGAGCACCCACACCGACGAGCCGCGCGCGTCGCCGCTGGCATAGGCGTCGGCATGGATCGACACGAACAAATCGGCCTTGGCCTCGCGCGCCTTCTGGTAGCGTTCCTGAAGCGGGATGAAAGAATCGCCGTCTCGGGTCAGCACCGCATGCATGCCGGGCTGCTTGTCGACGAGTTTGGCCAAATCGCGCGCCACGGCCAGCGTGATGTCCTTCTCGCGCGTGCCGCCGTTGCCGGTGGCGCCCGGGTCCACGCCACCGTGGCCGGCATCGATGGCAACGACCACGTCGCGCGGCTTGGCCGCGAGCGCGGCCATGCTCTTGACTGGCGCGCTGCTTTTCTTCGTATACAAATCCACGACCAGGCGGTAGTCGCCGCCGCGGCCGCGCGGCTGCACGAAACTCTTCGGTTGCACGGCGGCGGTCAGATCCAGCACCACGCGCACGCCGTCCTTGCCGTGCCGTCCGGTGCGCACGCTCTTGAGCACGCCCGTGCCGGGAGGCGGTGCAAAACCGCCGGCCAAGGCCGAGTCGCCCACATCGATGACGAGGCGATCCGGATTCGCAATCTCGAACAATTTGTAATCCGGCCGCGCGGAAAGATCGAAGCTGATGCGCAAGTAGCCTTCGCTCTGCGTGGCTCGGGCCGAACGGATTTCAGCCGCCCACGCGGGCGCGGCCAGCACGGCTGCGCAGGCGACGAAACATCCGATCCGGGCCGCTACTCCCCTCATGCGGCGTATTCAAACGCAAAACCACGGCAAATTTCAAGTACTTTTTCTTTATGAATCGGAGATTTGCGCGAGAAAGCTCTCGTGAAAATCAGGAATCGCGGCTAAGCCGCTGTCTTGAATCCGGCCAACCAGCGGGTCCCGACATCACTGTGGGCGAGCAGCCGGATGTCACGACCCGTGGCCGCATGGGCCAGGCTTACGGTCAAATCCGGCGAAGGAATCGCGCCCACGCCGCGCTCGGGCCATTCGATCAACCACAACACCGGACCATCCGCCAAATCGCGTAGACCCAGCCATTCCAGTTCCTCGGCAGCAGCGATGCGGTAAAGATCCAGGTGCTGCGCCGTCAACCCCGGCAACACATAGGATTCGATCAGGGTGTAGGTCGGACTCTTGATGCGCTCGCCAGCGCCGAGTGCGCGCAACAGCGCGCGCGCAAACGTGGTCTTGCCTGCGCCGAGCGGCCCTGCCAGATGGATGCTGCCACCGCCGCGCAGGCGCGGCGCCAAGTCACGTGCGAGCGCGGCGAGCGCGTCCTCGTCGATTCCGTTGAAAGCGATTTCAGTCATCGGCCAATCCATTGCGAAGGCGGCGCAGATGCGCAAACAGATCACTCGCGAGCGTCCCCGCTTCGCCGTCGTGCGCCGCCGCGTCGCCAGCCTGCGCGTGCAGGGAAACACCCAGGCGCGCCGCGCGCCAGGCATTCAATCCCTGCGCCATCAGCCCCGCGATGACACCGGTCAGCACATCGCCCATGCCGCCCGACGCCATGCCCGGATTGCCCCACGGACACACCGCCACGTCGCCGCGTTCGTGCGCTATCAGGGTACCCGCGCCCTTGAGAACTGCCACGCAGCGATGGCGCGTCGCCAGTTCGCGCACCGCGGCGTAGCGGTCGCTGGCAATGCGTTCCCTGCTCCATTCCAGCAGGCGCGAAGCTTCGCCCGGATGCGGCGTGATCACGCTTCCAGGTGGCAGCGTTGCCTTCTGCGCAGCGAGCAGGTTCAAAGCATCCGCGTCCACGACGACGGGTTTGTGTGCATCCAATGCCGCTCGCCAAAGCGTCCGGCTCCAATCGGATCGGCCCAGCCCAGGCCCGAGCGCGATGACATTGGCGCGGGCGAACAAAGGCGTCAGCGCAACAGTATCGGTTGTCGCGTGCGCCATCACCTCGGGCCGCGCGGCATTGACCGCGGCGATGTTTTCCTGGCGCGTCGCGGCGCTGACCAAGCCTGCGCCCACGCGCAGCGCCGCTTCCGCACACAGGCGGATCGCGCCGCCCATGCCGGCATCGCCGCCGATCGCCAGCACGTGGCCGAAATCGCCCTTATGCGCACCGCGCGCGCGCGGCGGCAACCACGACGCCATCCGGCGTGGATCGAGCAGGCGCGCATCGAATGCGCCATTGGCAAACGCTTCTTCCGGCAATCCAAGGCGATCCAGCACGACGGCGCCGCAGTAATCCAGCGCCGCGCCGGTCGACAGTCCGCGTTTTCGCGCGATGAAACTTACCGTGATTTCGGCACGCACCGCCGTACCCAGCACCGCGCCAGTGTCGGCGTTGATCCCGGATGGCACATCCAGCGCCAGCACCGGCCGGCCCGTGGCATCCATGTGGCGGATCGTTTCCGCCACCATTCCGTCCACCGGGCGTGCCAAGCCCGTGCCGAAGATTGCATCGACGTAAACATCCGCAGCGGGCAGCCCGTGTTCGGCTGGAATGATTTCTCCGCCGGCATCACGCCAGGCATCGCGCGCGCGCTTGGCTTCTGCGGTCACCGGCTCAGCCAGCGCCAGCACGACGGTCGGCAAGCCCGCTTCGCGCGCCAGGCAAGCCAGCAGATAGCCGTCGCCACCGTTGTTGCCACCGCCGCAGAGCACGGCCAGTCTCGCAATCCGCGGCCAGCGCGCGCGCAGCACCCGCCACGCCGCGCTGGCGGCACGCTGCATGAGATCGAATCCGGCAATGCCGAGGTCCTCGATCGCATGGCGGTCCAGCTCGCGAACCTGTCTCGATGTGTACAAACGGCTGCTCATGCTGGAAGTTTATACTTTGCGCAATGAACGTGCCCGACTACTCAGCACTCGCTGCCCGCATCAAGCATTGGGGCATGGAACTGGGCTTCGCCCAAGTCGGCATCGCTACGACCGAACTCGGCGACGACGAAACCCATCTGCTCAACTGGCTGGCGCAGGGCCGCCACGGCGAGATGGATTACATGGCACGGCATGGCACCAAGCGCAGCCGCCCCGCAAACCTGCACCCAGGCACCTTGCGCGTGATTTCCGCGCGCCTGGACTACGATCCGCCGGGCGCACGCGATGGCTGGGAAGTGATCAAAGATCCCGAACTCGGCTTCGTTTCGCGATATGCGCTCGGCCGCGATTACCACAAGCTCATGCGCGCGCGTTTGCAAAAACTCGCCGATCGCATGGCTGGCGAAATCGGTCCCTTCGGCTACCGCGCGTTTTCCGATTCCGCGCCGGTGCTGGAAAAAGCGCTGGCGCGCAATGCGGGCCTCGGCTGGATCGGTAAGCACACCAACCTGATCAATCGCCGCGCCGGTTCGTGGTTCTTCCTCGGCGAGTTGTATACCGACCTGCCGCTGCCGGCGGATAAAGCCGAAAGCGACCACTGCGGCACCTGCGTGCGCTGCATCGAGGTGTGCCCGACCCAGGCCATCGTCGGTCCGCAGCAGCTCGACGCGCGCCGCTGCATTTCCTACCTGACCATCGAATTGCGCGGCAGCATTCCCGTCGAACTGCGTCCACTCATCGGCAACCGCATCTACGGCTGCGACGACTGCCAACTCGTGTGCCCGTGGAACAAGTTCGCGAGGAAAAGCGTCGAGCCGGATTTCGCCGTGCGCCACGGTCTGGACAGCGCCGCCCTCGTCGACCTGTTCGGCTGGAACGAAGCCGACTTCCTCGCCCGCACCGAAGGCTCCGCGATCCGCCGCATAGGCCATGAACAGTGGCTGCGCAATATCGCCGTGGCGATGGGCAACGCACCGCGCAGCCCCGCCGTCATCGAAGCGTTGCGATCACGCGCGGACCACCCCTCCACGCTGGTGCGCGAACACGTGGCGTGGGCGTTGCAGCGGCAGGACTCTAGGCCGCCTGTTTCGGAATAGAGTTCTTGGTGTGGCTCATGCGGTTCTTCGCGTCGACGTAAACCAGGGTCGGCTTGAAGTGCGCGGCTTCGGCTTCGCTCAATTGCGCATAGGCGCAGATGATGACGATGTCGCCCGGGGATGCG
>DASTAL010000204.1:0-1269 GCA_035712685.1 Rudaea sp.
TCAATGCGGCTTTCATGCCGCCGGATCGACGCAAGCAATTGCTGACCGGGATTGCCAACCATGAGTGATCGAATCGTTTGCGACGGCTTGCAAATCGCCGTGCCGCTGCACGCGTTCATCGAACGTGAAGCGCTGCCCGGCAGCGGGATCGAACCGGCGAATTTCTGGCGCGACTTTGCCGCCATCATGCGCGAACTGTCGCCGAAGAACACCGCGCTGCTGGCCGAGCGCGATCGGCTGCAGGCTCAGCTCGATGCCTGGTACGCCGCGCACCCGGGACCGATCACCGACATGGACGCGTACCGTGAATTCCTGCACGACATCGGCTATCTCGGCGATGCACCGGCCGACGTCGCGGTGACGACGGCGAATGTCGACGAGGAAATCGCCGTGCAGGCCGGTCCGCAACTCGTCGTGCCGGTTTCCAACGCACGCTACGCGCTCAACGCCGCGAACGCGCGCTGGGGGAGTTTGTACGACGCGCTGTACGGCACGGATGCCATCGACGACGCCGGCGGCGCGGCGCGCGGCAAGGGCTACAACCCGGTGCGCGGCGCGCGCGTGATCGCGTTCGCGCGGCAGTTTCTCGACGACACGATCCCGCTCACACACGGATCGCATCGCGACGCCGTCGCTTACACCGTGGCCAGTGGCGCGCTTGCCGTCGCCCTGCGCGATGGTGTGACCACGCACCTGCGCGACGACGCGCAACTGCTGGGCTGGCGTGGCGATCCGACCCGGCCCGAAGCGCTGGTGTTCGCCCACCATGGCCTGCGCTTCGAGATCGCCTTCGATGCCGCCGACGCGATCGGTCGCGACGATCCCGCGCACGTCAAGGACATCGTGCTCGAGGCGGCGGTCACTTCCATCATCGATTTCGAGGATTCGATCGCGGCGGTCGATGCCGACGACAAGGTCGCGGCCTACCGCAACTGGCTGGGGTTGATCCGTGGCGACCTCAGCGCCGAATTCGACAAGGGCGGCAAGTCGCTCACCCGCCACCTCAACCCCGATCGCGCCTACACCGCGCGCGGCGGCAGCGCGGCCTCGCTGCACGGGCGCGCGCTGCTGCTGGTCCGCAATGTCGGCCACCACATGACCACGCCGGCGATTCTCGACGTCGACGGCAATCCGATTTTCGAGGGCATGCTCGACGCCGCGGTCACCGCGCTGATCGCCAAACGCGACCTCGCATCGCGACGCAACTCGCGCGCCGGGTCGATCTACATCGTCAAGCCGAAAATGCACGGCCCGGCCGAAGTCGCCTTT
>DASTAL010000205.1:0-1780 GCA_035712685.1 Rudaea sp.
CGCCGACCTGCGCGGCTTCGTCCCGCTGGCGCCTCTGCACCAGCCGTTTGCGCTGGAGGCGATCGCGGAACTGCTTGCCACCCAGCCCGGTCTGCCGCAGGTCGCCTGCTTCGACACCGGATTCCATCGCGACATGCCGGCAGTCGAGCAGATGCTGCCGTTGCCGCGTGCGCTGCGCGAACACGGCCTGCGCCGTTACGGGTTTCACGGATTGTCCTACGAATATCTGGCGCTCGCGCTTGGCGAACGCCACGGCGATCGGGCGCGCGGGCGCACGATCGGCGCACACCTGGGCAGCGGCGCCAGCCTGTGCGCGATGCGAAACCTCGCCAGCGTCGCCACGACGATGGGGTTTTCCGCGCTCGACGGCGTGATGATGAACACGCGCTGCGGCGCGCTGGATCCGGGCGTCGTGGTCCATCTCATGCAGATCCGCAAGCTGTCGATCGAGGACGTCGGGCGCATGCTGTATCACGACTCCGGCCTGCTCGGCGTGTCCGGGATTTCGCCCGACATTCGCGTATTGCTGGCCCGCGAAAATGAAGCGCCGGCGGCCGAGGCGCTGGCGCTTTACGTGCATCGCATCGTGCGCGAAACCGGTTCGTTGGCGGCAGTACTTGGTGGTCTGGACTTGCTCGCGTTCACCGCCGGCATCGGCGAGCACAGCGCGCCGATACGCGAACGCATCTGCGCGGGTCTGCGCTTTCTCGGCGTCGAACTCGATGCGACGGCGAATACCGCTTACGCGCCGGTGATCTCCACGCCGGCGAGCAAGGTTCTGGTCGTCGTCGAACCGACCAACGAGGAATGGATCGCCGCGCACGCCGCGGCGAAGCTGCTCTAATCGTCCCCGGAACGCACGATCGCGCCGGTCATCGGCTCGATCGTGGTCAGGCGGTCGCGCACCTGGCCGACCCCGCAGACGTTTTCCGCAAGCACGCGCAGCGCACGGCGCATGCGGTCGTCGACGAGCACGCCGTGCAAGGTCGCCACGCCGCCGTCGACGCCAACATGCACGAGCGCGCCCGGCCCCCAGGCCTGGCGGTCGATCTCGGCGGCGATGCGATCGCGCAGCGCCGTGTCGGACTTGGCGGCCGCAGTCGTGCGCGGCACGTGGGTCAGGAAGGCACGCATCAGATCGGCGCGGCTGACGATGCCGGCCAGCTTGCCGTTCGCGATCACTGGCAGGCGCTTGATGCGGTACTTCTCCATCGCCTGCACGGCTTCGACCAGCGCCGCATCGGGCGCGATGGTCTGAACGTCCGTGGTCATGATCTCGCCCACGCTCAGTGCGTGCGCGTCGGTGTACTCGTCGGCGAGCTTGCCCGGGCTGGTCAGCCACTCCACCCAGCGGCGGCGGTGTTTCTCGGTACCGAGTTCGCCGCGGCGCAGGAAGTCGCCCTCGGTGACGATGCCGACCAGCACGCCGTGCGCGTCGGTTACGGGCAAGCCGCTGACGCGACGCTCGAGCATCAGGCGCATTGCCTCGAACACGCTGGTGCCGGCGTTCACCACGGCCGGATCGATCGTCATCACATCCTGGATTTTCATGTTGTCCTCACACGCTTGCGGCCTTGAGATCGAGGGTATGTAGCACCAGCGTCGCAGTTTCCGGATCGCGCCGGCAGGTGAAGCCCAGATGCGCGGCCAGGTCGTCCATGGCCGGATTTTCGGCCGCGTCCACCGAATACATGGATTCGATGCCGCGCCGGCGCGCGACTTCGATCAGGTGCTGCATGAGTACGGTGGCGAGTCCGCGGTTGCGCCAGTCTTCACTGAC
>DASTAL010000206.1:0-13789 GCA_035712685.1 Rudaea sp.
GCAACGGTATGGGTCCGGCGCCCGCCTATGCACTGGTCAGCCTGCAGGAACGCGGTCGCCTGCTCATCGACGAAGGCGCGCAGATTTACGAAGGCCAGCTCGTCGGCATCCACGCCAAGGACAACGATCTCACCGTCAACGCGCTGCGCGCCAAGCAGCTCACGAACATCCGCGCCGCCGGCAAGGACGACAACGTGCAGCTGACGCCGCCGGTGCGCATGTCGCTCGAACAGGCGCTCGAGTTCATCGAGGACGACGAACTCGTTGATGTCACGCCCATGTCGATCCGCCTGCGAAAGAAGCACCTGACCGAAAACGACCGCAAGCGCGCGTCGCGGCAGGCGGCCTAGTCACGCCCACGCACCGCGTGGATGCAGATGCGAATCGATACGCCGATTTCACGCGCACTCAACACCCTGCGATGCTAGGCTGAATTCGAATGGGGGCGGAGTGCCGGTGCGATTGACCGGCGCATGTCGTTCGACGGTCTGGGGAGACACATCGCATGTCGGTCGCGAATCGCGTCGCGCGGGTAACGCTCGCGTTGTTTTTGACGTTTCTTGTTTCGGTATCGGCCTGGCCGGAAACCACGGTCGATGCCGCATACTTTCCCGGCGCCGCGCCGGCAAATCCCGAACCTGCGGTCCTTGCGCCGACATCCGGCTTCGTGTCGGCGGGTTACCGAAGCATTCATTTCACCAACTCCTTGTCCGGCTTCAACCTGCCGTTCCACGTCACGGCCGACAACGACACCTTCTTCGTCTCCAACATCGGCACGAACACGGTATTGCTGTACCAGATCACGGCGGCAGGAATCGTCTACCTGCGCAGTTTTGGCACCGGCACCGGCAGCGGGGCGGGTCAGTTCAACGGACCGGAACAGGTGGCCGTGGTCGGCAACGACGTTTACGTGGCCGATTTCTCCAACAACCGCATCCAGCGCTTCAACAAGAGCACGGGCGCCTATGTGTCCCAGTTCGGGTCGACCGGCAGCGGCCCGGGTCAGCTGAGCAACCCGTCGGGCCTGGTCTACAACCCCGCGAACGGCTTCCTGTACGTGAGCGAAGTCAGCAATGATCGAATATCCGTGTTCAGCACGGTCGGCACGTACCAGTTCCAGTTCGCCGCGTTGGGCAGCGGCAATGGGCAACTCAATAATCCCTATGTCCTCGGCATTGACAGCAATGCCAACATTTATGCTGCCGACACGAACAACAATCGTGTGGCGAAGTTCGACCCGACCGGAGCGTGGCTGCGCAACATGGCCGTCGGCGTCGCGGCCCCCGCGGGACTCACTGTGGACAAGGCCGACCTAGCCTGGGTGACTTCCAGCACCAGCAACGATTCCTACAGCTACGATGCGCGCGGCAACTACGTGAGTTATTACTACGGTGTCGCACCCTCGGCCTGGGCGCAGGGGTATTTCCTGAGCGCACGTAGCCTCGCGGTGACTTCTCCGCTGCCGTTCGCGCCGTACAACGGTACGCCGGCCGTGGTCATGGCCGACGTCAACTCGAACAACGTGCAGATTTTTTCGCGCTCGCTGCAAGCCATCGCGCATCCCGTCATCGCTCCCATCGCCGGGCTTTCGGGTTTCATCGGCGGCGTGGCCTTCGACAGCGCACAGAACGTCTATTTCACCTCACTGACCGCCAACGCGATTTACAAATTCGACAAATTCGGCAATTTCCTGCTGCAATGGGGAGGGGCCGGCACCGGCAATGGCCAGTTCGCAGGCGCCTACGGCATTTGCGTGGATGACAGCGACAACGTCTATGTCGCCGACAACAGCAACAACCGCATCCAGAAATTCAATTCCAGCGGTGGCTACCTGTTGCAATGGGGTACGGCCGGCAGCGGCAACGGCCAGTTCAATGGACCCGGCAGCATCGCTACCGATGGTGCGTGGGTCTACGTCAGCGACGAAGGCAACAGTCGCGTGCAGAAATTCAACTTGACCGGCGCCTATGTCCGGCAATGGGGGACGTCCGGTTCCGGCAATGGCCAATTCCAGAACCCTGCCGGCATCGCCGTCGACCGCAATCGTCAACAGGTCTACGTGGCCGAGTACGGCAACAGCCGTGTCCAGCAATTCAGCGTCTTCGGCGATTTCATCAAGATCTTGGCCGATTCAACTTCGGGCACCGGCATGTTGACCAATCCGGTCGGCCTGGCGACCGACCAGCGCGGCAATCTTTACGTGGCCGATCGGGGCAACGGTCGCATCGTGCAATACAACGACAACGGCACCTATCTCACCAATTTCGCGCAGGCATCCGCCAACGCCATAGGCATCGACACGCGCAACGGCCAGATCTACGTCGGCGCCACGTCGGGCGGCACGGTCAACCGCTATGGCTCGGTGTCGGGCAAGACCGATACTTTCGGCGTTTACCGCTCCGCCACCGGCACCTTCCTGCTGCGCAATAGCCTGACGCCAGGCGCGCCGGATATCACCGCAACCGTCGCCAGCGCCCAGGCCACCGACATTCCCGTCACCGGCGACTGGAACGGCGATGGCATCGACACGCCGGGACTCTACCGCCCCTCCACCTCGACGTTCTATTTGTGGGATCGCTGGGCGATGCTGAGCATCGCCAATGCCGAATACGTGGTGACGCTGGGCACCAGCGGCGACCGCCCCATCGTCGGCGACTGGGACGGCGACGGCAAGGACAGCCTCGGATACTTCCGCCCGTCGACGAATACGTTCTACTTGCGCAATGCGCTCGGCGCCGGACCCGCCGACTACACGATCTCCTACGGCACAGCGGGCGACGTGCCGCTGGGCGGCGACTGGAACCAGGACGGCGAACACAGCGTGGGCGTCTATCGCGCCAGCGACGGGAAATTCCACGTCAGCAACCACAACAGCAACGGCGCGGTCGCGGACGATGGATCCTATGCGCTCGGCGCGGGAGGCAATTTGCCCGTCACCGGTGATTGGACGCACAGCGGCTACAGCGCACTCGGCGCGTATCGCCCGGCGACGGGAAATTTCACGCTGAAGTACAACCTTGACAGCGCGCCCGCCGACGCGACGATTTCGTTCGACGGCGACCGGGTCTTCCGTCACGGATTCGAGTTGCCGGCGAACGATGAGTACCCGCTCGCCGGCAACTGGGGCCAACCGCCGGAGTGATGCCGGCGGGCGCCTTGGTCAGCCGCGCAGGCGTTCGATCAGCGCGTCGGCGAAGGTTTCCG
Source organism: Rudaea sp. (assembly GCA_035712685.1). GTDB lineage: Bacteria > Pseudomonadota > Gammaproteobacteria > Xanthomonadales > Rhodanobacteraceae > Rudaea. The sequence continues at coordinate 3,205 of DASTAL010000206.1, forward strand.
TGGTACCGCTGCCGCCGAGGTCCGGCGTAGTGCGATCCTTCGCGGCGAGCGTGGCGCGGATCGCCGCGCGCAGGCGCTGCGCCTGCTCGACCAGGCCAAGGTGATCGAGCATCTGGCAGGCGGCGAGCAGCAGCGCGCAGGGATTGGCGATGCCTTTTCCGGCGATGTCCGGCGCCGAGCCATGCACGGCCTCGAAGATCGCCGCATCGGTGCCGATGTTCGCGCCGGGCGCCAGGCCCAGTCCGCCGACGAGTCCGGCGCACAAATCCGAAATGATGTCGCCGAACAGGTTCGTGGTGACGATCACGTCGAACTGCTCGGGTTTCATCACCAGCTGCATGCAGGTGTTGTCCACGATCATCTCGTTGAACTGGATTTGCGGATATTCCTGCGCGATGCCGCGCGCCACGTCGAGGAACAGTCCCGACGCGGTCTTGATGATGTTGGCCTTGTGTACCGCGGTCACCTTCTTGCGGCCGAGGCGCTGAGCGAGGTCGAACGCATAGCGCACGATACGCGTCGCGCCGCGACGCGTGTTGCGCACCATGGAAATCGCCGTTTCGCCGTCGGCCGAGAGCGTCTGGCCTTCGGACAGGTACGCGCCTTCCGTATTTTCGCGCACGGTGATGATGTCGATGTTGTCGTAGCGCGACTTGGTGCCCGGGAACGTGATCGCCGGACGCACGTTGGCGTACAGGTCGAAGCGCTTGCGCAGTTCGACATTGATCGAGGCGAAGCCGCCGCCGACCGGAGTGGTCAACGGGCTCTTCAGCGCGACACGATGCTTGCCGATCGCTCCCAGCGTCGCCGCCGGCAGCAACTCGCCGGATTTCTCCAGCGCCGCGACGCCGGCTTCGACGAATTCGTATTTCAGCCCGGTCTTGAGTTCGTCCATCACGCGCAAGGTCGCGCGCATGATTTCCGGGCCGATGCCGTCGCCTGGAATTACCGCAATGGTTTTTGTCATGAAAGCCGCATTAACAAGAAATAAATGAGCCGGACATTATCGTGTAGACTCGCCGTCGGGACAAGGAAAACCGCTGTGAGACCGCGCCCTGCCACGCTGCGAATCGCCTGCTGCCTGCTCGCAGCGGCCTGCGCCGTGCCGGCGTCTGCGCAACTGCTGGCAACGTCCGGGCCGGCACTGGTCTCCTCGCGCGACGTCAGCCTGCCGAACGCCATCCTGCCGATCTGGATCATTTCGGTCGCCGGACAGTGGGACACTCAATGCCCGCCGGTGCTCCAGTCCGTTGCGCTGGACGGCAACGACCTGCGCATCGACGCGCGTTCCGTGCTCGCACTCTGCGCCCGCCAGCCGACGCCCTACTCCGTCGAACTGAATCCTGCGCTGGCCCTGCAGCACGCGATACTCACGCCGGACGTTTATCGCGTCAGTTTCTACGCCGCTGATGGCGCGCAGGTACAACCGCAACTGCGCGCCTTCGCGCTGATCGACCGGTCGGCGCCCGACGCCGGGACGACGGCACCCGAAACCGGCTTCTGGTCGAGCGACGGCGACGACCGCACCTTGCTCAGCCTCGAGCTGCAGGGCAGCCAGCTGAGCGCGGCCCTGCTCAGTTACGATGCGGACGGCCAGCCGGCCTGGCTTTTCGGCAGCGCGCCCTACGACGGCCGCGTCGCCCACGTTCCCCTGCTGCGCTTGTCCGGCGGCAATGCGCCTTTCGCGCCAGCGCTGTCGTCGCCCCACGGCGATGCGGCGATGACGCTGGACTTGCAGTTTTCCGCTTCAGCGCACGCGCACGCGTGGCTATCGCGGGTGCGCGGCGACGGTTCGCTGCAACTGCGCGCGCTGGAAATCTCGCGCCTGCCGCTGGCGGCCAGCGTCGACGGCAGCGCCTGGCAGGGCGAGTGGGTGCTGGTGGCGGACGCCGTCAATACGGTGCCGCAACGGCTACAATTGAGCGGCTACCAGGCATTGGACGCACAACATTTCCAACTCGCCTCGGCCGACGGCAACATCGCCCTATCCTGCACGCGCGGAGCGCAAGCGCAGAACCCGACCCCGCGTTCGTGCAGCCTGCACCTCGCCGATGGATCGATCAGCCACTTCGATTCCGTGGCAATAGGACGCATGGATGGCAAGGACGCGAATGGCGCGGCCGTGCACTTGCTCAGGATTACGCCTTAGCCGCGCCTTCCAGTTCGTCGAGGAAGTCCACCGCGCGGCGCAAGTGCGGTATGACGATCGACCCGCCGACGACGAGACCGACGCTGAAGATCTCGAAGAATTCGTCGCGCGTCACGCCGGCGTTGCGGCATTCGGCGATGTGGTAGCCGATGCAATCGTCGCAGCGCAGCACCAGCGAAGAGACGAGGCCGAGCATTTCCTTCGTTTTCGCCGGCAGGACGCCCTCCTTGTAGGTTTGCGTATCCAGCGCGAAGAAGCGCCGCACGACCTGGTTGTCGTGCTCGAGGATGCGTTCGTTCATGCGCTTGCGAAACGCAACGAATTCGTCCACCCGTTTGCCGCTCATGCCCCGCTCCCGATCAGTCTGGCCAGCTCGCCGCTGCGTTCGGCCGCGACGAGGTCGTCGTAGCCGCCGACGAGGCGATCGTTTACAAAAATTTGCGGTACCGTGCGCCGTTGTGCGCGCGCGAGCATTTCCTCGCGCCGCACCGGATCCGTGTCGATGCGGATTTCGGCGTAATCCAGACCCTTGCTCTTCAACAGGTTCTTTGCCGCCACGCAGTAAGCACAGTTGGCGCTGGTGTACATCTCGATCTTCGGCATGGCTCAATCCGAAAAAAACCGTGCGTATTGTCCCACGTGCCGGCGGCGGCGTCTGCGCCGCGGATTAACGCCGGCGAAACGGCAAACGCGCGACAATGGCCGTCCCTGGCCGTCTGCGCTATCGTGTCGCAATGCGCATTTCACCGATTCTTGCCGCCCTCGCCCTTGCCTGCACGTTGCTCGCCGGCACGCCGGCTCGCGCCGTCGATACCAAGTTGCCCGACATGGGCAGTTCCGCGGCGTCGATCGCCTCGCCCGAGGAACAGCGCCAGTACGGTTTCTACGTGCTGCACGAGTTGCGCAACCAGGGCATGGTGCTGGACGACGCCCTGCTCACCGACTACATCAATACGCTCGGTTATCGCCTCGTCTCCTACAGCCCGCAACCGGACCAGCCGTTCACGTTCTTCGTCGTCAACGACCCGTCGATCAACGCGTTCGCCCTGCCCGGCGGCTTCGTCGGCGTCAACGCGGGACTCATCACCACGACCACGGGCGAAGACGAACTCGCCGCCGTGCTCGCCCACGAGATTTCGCACATCACCCAGCAACATCTGGTGCGCACCGTCGAAGCCGAACAGAAATACGCGCCGCTGATGGTGCTGGCGATGGTCGGCGCGATCGTCGCGTCGGCGAAATCGAGCCCCTACAGCACGAGCAACGCGGACATGGGCGCAATCGCCACGGCCACGGGCCTGGCGCAGCAGATGCAGATCAACTTCACCCGCGCCGACGAGGAAGAAGCCGACCGCGTCGGCATCCAGACCCTGGCCAAGGCGAATTTCGACCCGGACGAGATGGCCGAATTCTTCCAGCGCATGCAACGGGCGCTGCGGCCGGGTTTCGACGAGAACGACGTGCCGGCCCTGCTGATGGATCATCCGGTCACGCTCAAGCGCATCAGCGAGGCCAAGGAGCGCGCGCTGGTCGTGAAGAAGGAAGAAGCGCAGCGCCGCGCTGCGTTGGCCAGCGCACGCACGATCGGTGCGCAAGTGTCGCCGCTGCTGCGCTTTCCCGGCAGCCACATGAGTTCCAGCGCGATGGCGGCGGAATTGGCGCGGCCCTCCGAAACCCCGGCGCAACAGCGCGCGCGCTCGGAAGCCTACTACGAGCTGATGCGCGAACGCGTGCGCGTGCTGGCCTCGACCCAGCCGACGCAGACCGCGACGTATTACGCCGACAACCTGAAAAACACGCAAGGGTTCGACACCCTCCCCAACCGCTACGGCTATACGCTCGCGCTGGTGCGCGCGGGAGACGCGAAGAAAGCCGCTCCGCTGGCGGACAAGCTCGCCGCCGAACATCCGGACCAGCTGGTGTTGCAACTGGCCGCGGGCAGCGCCGAAGCGATGTCCGGCGCGCGCGATGCGGCGCTCAAGCGTTACGCCTCACTCGAGGGCGATTATCCCGAGAACCGCGCCCTCGTGCTCGCGCATGCGCAGGCGCTGCTGCAGGTCAACGACCTGGCCAGCGCCAAGCTGGCGCAGAAGATCCTGCGTCCGCAGTTGTCGAACGATGATGAGGATCCCGACCTGCAGACCGTGTTCGCGCGCGCCTGCGAACTGGCCGGCGACCATGTGCGTGCGGGCGAGGCGCATGCCGACGCGGCCTATCTGAACGGCCGCGCCGAGGACGCGCTGAACCAGCTCAAGGACCTGACCAAGCGCAGCGATCTCGACTACTACCAGCGCGCGCGCATCGAGGCGCGCATCGCGCAGATCACGCCGGTGGTGCTGGATCTGCGCCGGCACAAGATCAAGCCAGCCGACCAGGGCAAGCTCGCCCTTGGAGTCCCTGAATAACCTGCTGCGCTCGACATCTCGCGCGCCGGCAGTGCTCGGAATCCTCATTTACACACAAGTAAACTCCGGTTCCTGCGCGCTGGCGGCACGCAACCTGCCTTCGCTCGCAACGGATCTTCAGGGACTCCGGTGCAACGAAACTGAAACCTGCGCTACCGCGCTTTCGGTATCATGCCGGGCAGATGACCGCCCGACGCAAACCCCAGGCTCTCGAGCTGCACCTCAACCGCGAGCTGGCCCAACTCGAATTCAACGTGCGCGTGCTGGCGCAGGCCCAGGATACGCAAGTACCCCTGCTCGAACGCCTGCGCTATTTGTGCATCGCCAATTCCAACCTCGACGAGTTCTTCGAGGTGCAGGTCGCGATCCTGCACCACCATGTCGCGTTCGGCGACGCCGTGCCCGGCCCCGACGGGTTGCCGCCCACGCAGGTGCTGGGGCGCATCCGCACGCGCGCGCTGGAACTGGTGCGCGACCAGTATGCCCTGTGGAACGATGCGCTGCTGCCGGACCTTGACCGCGAAGGCATCCGTTTTCCCGAGCGTACGCGCTGGACCGAAAGGCAGTGCGACTGGCTGCGCAATTATTTCCGCAGCGAAGTGCTGCCGGTGCTGTCGCCGCTCGGGCTCGATCCCGCGCACCCGTTCCCGCGCATCCTCAACAAGAGCCTGAATATCGCCGTCGCCCTGCGCGGCACCGACGCGTTCGGCCGCGAAGGCCACATCGCCCTGGTGCGCGCGCCGCGTTCGCTGCCTCGCCTCGTGCGCCTGCCGGCGGAAGTTTGCACGCAGCCCTACGAATTCGTGTTCCTGTCCAGCATCCTGCTGCAGTTCGTCGACGAACTGTTCCCCGGCATGCGCGTCAAGGGTGCGTATCCGTTCCGCGTCACCCGCAACAGCGAGCTGTTCGTCGACGAGGAAGAGGTCGAGGATCTCGCCCATGCCCTGCGCGACGAGCTGCGCGGACGCGGCTTCGCGCGCGCGGTGCGGCTGGAGATTTCCGAAACCTGCCCGAAGAGCGTCGCCGATTTCCTGATGCGCAATTTCGAGCTGGATGAAACCCAGGTCTACCGCTGCAACGGCCCGGTCAACATTCACCGCGTCGCCGCGATCTACGACCAGATCGACCGCCCGGACCTGAAATTCCCGCGCTTCACGCCGCACGTTCCCGATGCGCTCGCCGCCGAACGCAACCTGTTCGAGGCTATCGCCGAGCGCGACATCCTGTTGCACCATCCGTTCGAGTCCTTCAGCGCGGTACTCGAGCTGGTGCGCCAGGCCAGTGCCGATCCGAACGTGCTCGCGATCAAGCAGACCTTGTACCGCACCGGCGCCGATTCGCCGATGATCGGCCTGCTCATCGACGCCGCACGCGCTGGCAAGGACGTCACCGTGGTCGTCGAATTGCGCGCGCGCTTCGACGAGGAACAGAACATCGCCTTCGCCAACCGCCTGCAGGAAGCCGGCGTACAGGTCGTCTACGGCGTCGTCGGCTACAAGACCCATGCCAAGATGCTGCTCATCGTGCGCCGCGAGCACGGCACGCTGCGCCGCTACTCCCACTTGTCCACGGGCAACTATCATCACCTGACCTCGCGCCTGTACACCGACCTCGGCCTGATGACGGCGAACGCCGACATCGGCAGCGACGTGCACGACCTGTTCCAGCAGATTTCCGGCCTTGGCCCTGCGATCCGTCTCAAGCGCCTGCTGCAATCGCCGTTTTCCCTGCACAAGCGCGTGCTGGAAATGATCGAGCGCGAGACGGTTAACGCTCGCGCCGGCAAACCGGCGCGCATCGTCGCCAAGATGAATGCGCTCAACGAGGCCGGCGTGGTCGAACTGCTCTACAAGGCATCGCAGGCCGGCGTGCGCATCGACCTGATCGTGCGCGGCGCCTGCACGCTGCGGCCCGGCGTCAAGGGCCTTTCGGAAAACATCCGCGTGCGCTCGATCGTCGGCCGCTTCCTCGAACACAGCCGCGTGTACTGGTTCGCGAACGGCGGCAACGCCGAAACCTGGTGCGCCAGCGCGGACTGGATGGAGCGCAACCTGCTGCGCCGGATCGAAGTATGCTTTCCCATCCTCGACATCGAGCTTGCGCGGCGCGTGTACGACGAAACCCTGGAAACCTATCTCGCCGACAACACCCAGGCCTGGCTGCTGCAGGCCGACGGTCGCTACGTGCGCGCCACACCCGGCGACGACATGCCGCATGCGGCACAGACGGCGTTGCTGGCGAAGTTGTGCCCATGAACGCACGCCTGAAGCGCAGGGACGCCGGCACGGCGCCGCGCATCGGCGAAGGCGAACTGCTCGCCGCCGCGGACATCGGCTCGAACAGCTTCCATCTCATCGTCGCCCGTTACGAGCATGGCGAGCCGCGCGTGATCGATCGCCTGCGCGAAAACATCCGCCTCGCCGCCGGACTCAAGTCCGACGGCAGCCTGGACGATGCCCATCGCGACAAGGCACTGGCCTGTCTCGCCCGCTTCGGCCAGCGCTTGCGCGGCATGCCGTCCGCACGAGTGCGCGCCGTGGCTACCAACGCGGTGCGGCAATTGCGCGCTCCGGAATCCTTTCTCGCGCCGGCGGAAGCCGCGCTCGGGCATCCCATCGAGGTTGTATCCGGGCGCGAGGAAGCGCGCCTGATCTATCTCGGCGTCGCGCACGGCATCCCCGACGCGCCGGGCCGTCGCCTGGTCGTCGACATCGGCGGCGGCAGCACCGAATTCATCATCGGCGAGCACCTCGAGCCGCTGAAAAAGGAAAGCCTGCAAGTCGGCTGCGTCGCCAGCACGCTGCGTTTCTTCGGCGACGGCAGGATCACGCCCAGGCGCTGGCAGCAGGCGCAGACCGATATCGCGGTGGAGTTGCAGCAGTTCGCCGCCGACTACCGCGCCTTCGGCTGGGACGAGGCGATCGGCTCGTCCGGAACGCTGCGCGCGATCGACGCGGTGCTGCGCGAAAACGGCTGGAGCGACGCCGGCATCACGCGTGCCGGCATTGAGCGCCTGCGCGACGCGGTGATCGCCTGTGGCAACGTGGACGATATCGCCTTGCCCGGACTGAGCGAGGATCGCACTGGGATTTTTGCCGGCGGCGTGGCGATTCTGGAAGCCGCTTTTGCCGCGCTCGGCATCGAGCGCATGCGCGTGGCCGAAACCTCGATGCGCGAGGGCCTGCTCTACGACATGATCGGGCGCGCCGAGCACCGCGATCCGCGCAGCGCGAGCATCGCCGCGCTGGCGCAACGCTACGCCGTCGACCGCACGCATGCCGCGCGCGTGGAAGCCTGCGCGCTGGCATTGTTCGAGCAGGTTGCCACGACCTGGCAACTCGGACAGACCGAACGCGATTGGCTGGGTTGGGCCGCAGCCGTCCACGAGATCGGCCTAGCCATCGCGCACAGCCAGTATCACAAGCACGGCGCCTATATCGTCGGGCATTCGGATCTGGCCGGGTTCGCGCGCCACGAGCAGCAGGTGCTCGCCGTGCTGCTGCGCTGCCAGCGCCGCAAGCCTGACGTGGCCGCGGTGCGCGCGCTGCCCGAACGACTGCGCCTGCCGGCATCCCGCATCATCGCCCTGCTGCGCCTCGCCGTGCTGTTGCAGCGCTCGCGCGAGCCGACCGCTCCGCCGCCGGCCGTGCTGCGCGCCGACGCGACGACCTTGCAACTAACCCTGCCCCGCGCCTGGCTGAGCGCGCACCCGCTGACCGGGGCGGACCTGGAGCAGGAACGCGGCTACCTGAAATCACTGGATATCAAGCTCCAGGTTCTTGCCGCCTAACGCGACTCGCGCACTTCGCCGGCATTGTGCGTATCATTCGTTTCCCGTTTCCTGTCCCTGGAGCCATCATGTTCAAACGCCTGATTTGCGCGCTTGCCCTGCTCGTTCCCGTTGCCGCCTTCGCGGCTGCGCCCGCCGCGAAACCGGCGGCGAAGTCTGCCGAACCCGCCAAAGCCGAGGCGGCCGCGCCGGCACCGGCGGCCAATCCCAAGGTGCTGCTGCACACCAGTATGGGCGACATCACGTTGGAGTTGTACCCGGACAAGGCGCCCAAGACCGTCGAGAATTTCCTGCAGTACGTCAAGGAAGGTTTCTACGACGGCACGGTTTTCCACCGCGTCATCAACAATTTCATGATCCAGGGCGGCGGCTGGACCAAGGATCTGGTCCGCAAGCATCCGCACGCGCCGATCCGCAACGAAGCCAACAACGGCCTGTCCAACTTGAACGGCACGGTCGCGATGGCACGCACCGCCGATCCGAATTCGGCGGCGGCGGAGTTCTTCATCAACGTGGTCGACAACAAGCGCCTGGACTACGTCGCCGATGCGAACGGCCCGGTATCGTGGGGCTACGCCGTGTTCGGCAAGGTCATCGCCGGCATGGACGTGGTCGACAAGATCAAGGCCGTGGAAACCGGTCCGCAGGGTCCGTTCGTCAGCGACGTGCCGAAAACGCCGATCGTGATCGAGAAGGCCAGCCTGGTCCAGTAACTTTCCATTTTCGCCGACGCGCGCCTGCGCGTCGGCGTGCGCGCATGTCTGCCCTGTTCATCTCCGACCTGCACCTCGACGATGCGCGCCCGCGCCTCGTCGAGGCGTTCGAAGAACTGCTCGCCACGCAGGCCGCCGAAGCGCAGGCGCTGTACATCCTCGGCGACCTGTTCGAAAGCTACATCGGCGACGATGACGACGCGCCGCTGAACGCGCGTGTGGCACGCGCCACGCGCAAGGTTCGTGCAGCGGGCGTGCCAGTGTATTTCATGCACGGCAACCGCGATTTCCTGCTCGGGCGCGATTATGCCGAGCGCGCCGGCATGACCCTGCTCGACGACCCGGCCGTCGTCGAGTTGTCCGGCGAGCGCGTGCTGCTCATGCACGGCGATACCTTGTGCACCGACGACGCGGCGTATTTGCAGTTTCGCAAACTCGTGCGCGATCCGGCCTGGCAATGCGCCTTCCTCGCCAAGCCGCTCGCGGAGCGCCGCGCCTTCGCCGCGCAGGCGCGGGGCGAAAGCCGCAAACACACCGCGTCGGCCAAACCCGAGATCATGGACGTCAACCAGTCAGCGGTTGAAACGGCGATGCGCGCGCACGGCGTACGCCGGTTGATCCACGGCCACACGCACCGGCCGGCCACGCATCACTTTAATACGGACGGAATGAAAGCCGAGCGCATCGTGCTCGGCGACTGGTACGAGCAGGCGAGTTTCTTGCGCGTGGGCTGAACCGACATTGCAGTAATTAGCCGTTCGCCCTGAGCGTAGCGCCGCAGGCGCGAAGTCGAAGGGCCAACACATCTCCTGAATCCCAGTGTTTCGACTTCGCGGAGCTTCGCTCCGCTACGCTCAACACGAACGGAATTAGGGGGCTACTTCGCCTTGACCGCCTGCGGCCCACTCAACTGCTGCTTGGTACCGTCGCGGTACAGCATGCCGATGTAGTACCAGTAGGTCTTGCCAGCGGTCGCGGAGTCGTCACGCCACGCGTAAGCCGAGGTGATGCCGTCGCCCTTGCCCGCATCGACATGCACGATGTCCTTGTTCACGCGCAGGAACGGGCCATTTTCGGCATCGCCGCGATAGACCAGATAGCCGTAGATATTGTTCTCGTTCGAGACCTGCCATTTGAGCAACGGGCCATGGCCGGGCGGATCGGCCGGCGGCGCAGCGGAATGGGTCTGCGTCGAATTCTGCAGTGCCGATTTCAGGTCCAACGGCGGGGGTTCAGCGCTGGCCTTGGAATTCTTCTGCATCGCCTCTTCGAGTGAGTGCACCTTCACGCTCTCGGGCATGTACAAACCACCGATGTTGACCGTCAACTGGCGGTGCAATTCCGGCAGTTCAACCCGCAACTTGCCGCGCAATACGCCGCCCTTCTGATCGTTTGCCACCTTGGTGCTGATTTGCGCACAACCCTTCGCGCCGCCGATGCATGCCTCCTTGGTCACATGGCCTTGGAAGCCGTCGAGCTCGACCTTGCCGAGCGTGACGGGCTTGCCGTCGCGGCTCTTCAACTGCAC
>DASTAL010000207.1:0-2778 GCA_035712685.1 Rudaea sp.
GGCCAAGCCGTGCATCCGCTGCGTGTTCACGACGGTGGACTTCGAGCGCGGCGCGTTCGATCCATCCGGTGAACCCTTGCGCACCCTTCTCACCTATCGCAGGACGCCGCAGGGCGTGAGCTTCGGCCAGAACCTGATTCCGCGTGGCGTGGGCACGCTGCGCGTCGGCGATGCGCTGGATGTGCTCGCCTGATTGCTGCACCGCGATGGAGCATCTGCTCTAGCGCCGCGCCGTAGCCTCGCAGCATCATGACCTACGACACCATCATCGTCGGCGCCGGCTCGGCGGGCTGCGTCCTGGCCAACCGCCTGAGCGCGAATCCGCACCATCGCGTGCTGCTGCTCGAGGCGGGCGGGCACGACTGGCATCCGTTCATCCACATGCCGGCCGGTATCGCCAAGATGGTGAACCGCAAGGGCATCAACTGGGACTACTACACCGAGCCGGAGCCGCATCTCGACAACCGCCGCCTGTGGTGGCCGCGCGGAAAGGTGCTCGGCGGCTCCAGTTCGATCAATGCGATGTGCTACATCCGCGGCGACGCGCGCGATTACGACGAATGGGCGCGGCTGATCGCAGACGAACGCTGGAACTGGAACGGCGTGCTGCCGTATTTCAAGCGCGCCGAGGCGAACGCGCGCGGGGTCGACGCGCTGCACGGCGCCGACGGGCCGCTAGCGGTGCAAGACCTGAAATACCACAGCGTGCTGACCCAGGCATTCGTCGATGCGGCGCAGGCCAGCGGCCACGCGCTCAATCGCGATTTCAACGGCGAGCACCAGCAGGGCGTCGGCTTCTACCAGGTCACGCAGAAGAACAGCGCGCGCTGTTCGACCGCCGCCGGCTACCTGCGCGCAGCCCGTGGGCGCGCGAACCTGCGCGTGCTCACGCGCGCGGCCGTGCAGCACGTGCTGCTCGACGGCCACCGCGCGGTCGGCGTCGACTATCGCCACCACGGACGCCTGACGCGCGCGGAAGGCCGCGAAGTGATCCTGTGCGGCGGCGCGATCAATTCGCCGCAGTTGCTGATGCTGTCCGGCATCGGACCAGCCGACCACTTGCGCGACGTGGGCATCCGCGTCACACACGAATTACCCGGCATCGGCGCAAACCTGCAGGACCATCTGGACATCTGCACCCTGCAGCAGTGCACGAAACCGGTAAGTTACGACCGACTCAACGACGTGACCGTTGCTCTCCAATACCTGCTGCGCCGCGACGGGCCGGGGACGTCGAACATCGCGGAGGGCGGCGGCTTCGTGCGCACGTCGCTCGCCCCGGACGAGCGCTGCGACGTCCAGTTGCACTTCATCCCTGCCCTGCTCGACGACCACGGCCGCCACCGCCTGCCCGGCTACGGTTACACCCTGCACGCCTGCAACCTGCGTCCGCACAGCCGCGGCACGATCCGGCTCAAGTCGGCCAATCCGGCCGACAAAGCGGCGATCCGCGCCAACTACCTGAGCGACGCGGAGGGTGCCGATCTGCACACCATGGTCGCGGCGGCCAAGGTCTCGCGCGAAATCTTCGCCGCCGCGCCGTTCGACGCTTATCGTGGCAAGGGAATCTTCCCCGGCGAGGATGCGCGCAGCGATGCCGACCTTGCCGCCTTCATCCGGCGCAAGGCCGAAACCGTGTATCACCCGGTCGGCACCTGCCGCATGGGCAACGATGAATCCGCCGTCGTGGATTGCGAACTGCGCGTGCGCGGCGTGGCCGGGCTGCGCGTGGTCGACGCCTCGGTGATGCCCTGCCTGCCCGGCGGCAACACGAATGCGCCGACCATCATGATCGCCGAACGCGCGGCCGAACTGATCGCGGGCGCCCAGGCTGCCTGATCGACGCAAACGACACGTCTCAGTACCCCGCCGGCACGTATCCGAACCGCGCCATCTGCTTGCGATGCGTGGCGACGATGCGCGCGACCTGGTCGCGGCTGAGCGCCTCACGCCACTGGTTGCTGCGGCCATCGCGAAAAAACCGCGCACTGGCGCCTGCCGCCTCGACGAAGCCGTCGCGCTTTTCCATGCCGGCGAGCACGCGGAAGCCGGCGTGATCGATCGCGCGTTCGAGGCGTGCGCGATCCTGGCCGAGTCCGACCAGGCGCGCGACCTTGCCGAACCATTTCACCGGCTTTTCCAGCAAGTCCTCGTAGCGCAGCACGAGCACGCGCGGCCCGGCCGTGTCGGCCCAACTGGCGACGTGGCTGGACCAGGAACGCAGGACCTGGCTGACGAACAATTCGACGTTGCCGGTCGCGACCGCCTCGTTGCCGAGGCGTTCGATCGCGGTGTCGAGATCCACCTGGAAGTGATGGCTCATGCTGATCGCGACATCGAGCGGATTGCGCACGACATAAATCGCGCCGAACGTGACCTGCGGGTTGTGCAGCGGATGTCCGTGGAAGTCGCCCTGCAGGTTGTGGGTCTTGACGAAGACGACGCCGGGATGGCGCGCGGCGATGTCGGCGTGCACCAGCGGTCGCAGGGCGGCGATTTGTCCGAGATCCAGATCGACGCTCGGCCGGCCGGCGCGGCGCGCGTAGAGCTCCGGCAGCGCCTCGTCCTCGCCGTAACGCGGCAAGTCGGCGAGCGGCACAGGCTCGCGCCGGTTCGCGACCAGGTTGGCGAGGAACACGCGCAACCAGGTGTTGCCGGATTTCGGATACGAGGCGAGCCAGAGGATGCTGCCCATGCTGACGGGATTCAGGCCGCCTGATCGAGTTGCGGCGGCAACGGGCAGTGCAGGGCCGCGCAGATGGTGCGCAGCAATTCCGC
>DASTAL010000208.1:0-1963 GCA_035712685.1 Rudaea sp.
TTTGGCCGCGATGGCCTTCGCGCCAGCGACGTCCTTTTTCGTCAGATCGTCCCTGAACACCTGGTATTGCGTGGCGGCGTCGAGGCGGTGCGCATTGCGGTGGCTGCGCCATTGCTGCCAGCCGAAGATCAGCACCAGACCGAGTCCGACTCCGATCAGGATGGACAGCGCGTTTTCGCGCAGCCACTTCTGCACCAACTCGCCTTGTTCGTGTTCGTCCAATACGTCGAAAGCCATTGCGATATCCGGGAAATGGGATTGAATTCGTCGATCGCGCGGGGCACCGCCACGCGCGAGGGTGCGTAGGGTAGCAGGAACGCAAGCAGTGCGGGTTCAATGCGCGTTAGCAAGTCGCATGAGCGCAGGCAACGGTTACTCGCCCGTTCATGCAGTCGTTCAACCGCCGTGCACCGTACTCGCCGCGCCGCCCACGAGCTTCAGGTGGGCGACATTCGCCCGGCGGAAAGCCGCCAGATCCAGCGCTTTGCCGTCGATGGTCAACGACGCGCCGTCGGCGTTGCCGATACGGATATCCAGCGCCTGATCGCTGGCGTAGTCGCGTTCGCTGCCGGCCGGCAGCAATCCGTATTCGATCTTCGTACCGGCGGCGTCGACGATTTCGACCCAACTGGCCTGGGTCAAACTCAGGTGCATGCGGTTGCCCGGCTTGGATGCCGGCGCGGAGACGGCTGCAGGCTTTTTGTCCGCCGCAGCAGCCGGGAATGGCGTCATCGATGCGACGAGCGGGGTTTCGTCGGGTTTGGCCGGCGCGGGCGCAACCGCCGGTCGTGTAGCAGGCTGCGAAACCAGGCCATCTGCGATCGGTGCGGCGACGACATGATCGGCAATCAACTCGGTGACGGCGGGCGGGGGCGTGTCCAATGGCGTGATGCGTGTCAAGTTCTGGTCGAAACCCGCGCGCAGGGCCAGCAGCACGGCAGGAACGACGATCACGCCGGTAAGGATCAGGTACAGCGCCGAACCGGAATAGCGCTCGAACAGATAACGCGGATGCGAGATCGTCCCATTCGTGGTCAACGGCGGCAGTTCGGCATGATCCTGCACGACGCGATCGGCCAGCACCTGTGGCAGATCGAGCAATTGCAGGTACTTGCTCAGGTAACCGCGCAGGAACACGCCATGTCCGATGCGCTCGAATTGTTCGGCTTCCAGCGCCTTCACGACCGTGATCGGCAGCTTGAGCACACGCGAAGCCGCGTCGCAACTCATGCCCCTCGCCTCGCGCGCGGCGCGCAGGCGGTGCCCCAGCGATGCGTCGACCGTGACCGTCGGTGCGGGCGGGCATGCCGGCAGTGACGGAGCCGGTTCGGCTGCAACCGGCGGCGCATCGGAATCGACGCAAACCGGCAGCACAGTTTCCTCCGCGACCAGTTCCACTGGCGCCGCATCGGATGCCTTGGGGTCGGTATCGGCCAGCGGCAACAGCGATTGCTGCTCCGTTGCCTCGACATGCGAGGCGGCATGCGGATGGAAGCGGAATTTGTTCTTGTTTCTGCGCTTGCTCATGGGGCTATGGCGATTTGGGCGCGACGGCGTCGAGCGAATGGGTTTGATCCGAATCCGGGAAATCCTTGCGCAGGCGATCGGCGTAACCGCGCGCCGCATCCGCATGGCCGAGTTTCACTTCGATGTTGCGTGCCAGCAGCAGCGCAGCCGGATCGGGGTGGCCGAGAGCCTCGAAACGCTGGATGAAGGCCCTGGCACGGAAGAAATCGTCCTTTCCATAAAGAGCCTTCGCCATGTAATACAAGGCCAGCGCATTCTTCGGGTCGACTTCCAGCGCGCGGCGGAAATCGGTGATGGCCTCGTCGATGCGCTCGCCGCCGCCGTGGTCGACCAGGCAGATGCCGGCATTGGCATAGAGCACGGCCGGCGTCTTGTAGAACGGATCGCGCATCGCCTGCGCGTAGTATTTTTGCGCCTCGTCGTACTGGCCCTCGGC
>DASTAL010000209.1:0-2488 GCA_035712685.1 Rudaea sp.
GCGCGTGCACAAGGACAACGGACTGGTGCGGGACGTGTTCAACGCCAAGGCGATGAGCGTGCTGGAAGGGCGCGTGGGCATCGCCCACTGCCGCTATCCCACCGCCGGTTCCGAAGGCATGGACGAAGCGCAGCCGTTCTATGTGAACTCGCCGTACGGCATCGCGCTGGCGCACAACGGCAACCTGATCAACACCGACGCGCTGCGCCAGGACGTGTTCGCGCAGGACCGTCGCAACATCAATACCGATTCGGACAGCGAAGTGCTGCTGAACGTGTTCGCTCACGAACTCGACCTGCAGCGCACGCTCAGCCCCGAGACCGCCATCCGCGCCGTGGCCGGCGTGCACCGCCGCGTGAAGGGCGGTTATGCCGTCGTCAGCGTGGTGCTCGGCCTGGGCCTGGTGGCGTTCCGCGACCCGCATGGCATCCGCCCGCTGGTGCTGGGCAAACGCGAACACAGCGAGGGCACCGAGTACATCGTCGCCTCCGAATCCGCGGCGCTGGACATCCTGGGCTTCACGCGCATGCGCGACGTGCAGCCGGGCGAGGCCATCGTCATTACCGCGCGCGGCGAACTGTTCAGCGAGATCGTCGCCGAGCCGCAGGAGCATGCGCCCTGCATCTTCGAGTACGTGTACTTCGCGCGCCCGGACTCGATGATCGACAACGTGTCGGTGCACAAGGCGCGCATGCGCATGGGCGTGAAGCTGGGCGAGAAGATCCTGCGCCTGCGTCCGGACCACGACATCGACACCATCATTCCCATCCCGGACACCTCGCGCGACGCCGCACTGGAGATCTCCAACGTGCTGGGCGTGAAATACCGGGAAGGCTTCATCAAGAACCGCTACGTCGGCCGCACGTTCATCATGCCGGGGCAGGGCGAACGGGTGAAGTCTGTGCGCCGCAAGCTCAACCCGATCAACCTGGAATTCCGCAACCGCGTGGTGCTGCTGGTCGACGACTCCATCGTGCGCGGCACCACCTCCAAGCAGATCGTGCAGATGGCGCGCGATGCCGGCGCCCGCAAGGTCTACCTGGCCAGCGCCGCACCGCCGGTCCGCCATCCCAACATCTACGGCATCGACATGCCGGCCGCGGACGAACTGGTCGCACACGGCCGCAGCGTGGAAGAGATCGAGAAACTGCTCGGCTGCGACTGGCTGATCTACCAGGACCTGGACGACCTAGAAGCCGCGGTGCGCGAGGGCAATCCGAACCTGCCGCGCTTCGATTCGTCCTGCTTCGACGGTCAGTACGTCACCGGCATCGAGCCCGGTTATTTCGAGCGCATCGAGCAGATGCGCTCGGACGAGGCCAAGCGCAAGCGCCGCGTCGGCTGATTCGGCAACATCGCATGGCCACGCTGTTCGAGGCCGCGCGCGCCTGCCTGGCGGCGGCCGATGTCGATGAGAAGGTCGGACTGACCCAGCACTACGCGGACGCGTTCCGTCGCGGTGAACTCGAAGCGCCCGACGACGCGCCGGCGCCCGATCCGATCCGCATGCCCGGTCGCCCGGCGAAACCGGCGCTGGTGCACCCGCGCGATCTGCCGCGCCGCGGACTGGGCAGCGTGCAGGGCCGTGCCGCCTTCCTCCACGCCATCGCGCACATCGAGCTCAATGCCATCGACCTGGCGTGGGATGCGGTCTACCGCTTCCGCGGCCTGCCCGCGGCGTTCTACGCTGACTGGGTGCAGGTGGCGCACGACGAATCGCGCCATTTCGTGCTGCTGCGCGACCGGCTGCGCGAGCTCAGCCACGACTACGGCGACTTCGACGCCCACAACGGCCTGTGGGAAATGACCGAAAAGACCGCGCACGATGGCCTGGCGCGGATGGCGCTGGTGCCGCGCGTGCTGGAGGCGCGCGGGCTGGACGTGACGCCCGGCATGATCGTGAAGCTGCGCGAGCTGGGGGATGAAGCCACCGTCGCGATCCTCGACCTCATCCTTCAAGAAGAAGTCGCGCATGTGGCGGCGGGTTCGCGCTGGTTCCGCTGGTATTGCGAGCAGCGTGGCGTGGAGCCGCGCACGCGCTTCCGCGAACTGCTCAAGGAATACGCCGGCGGCTATATGCACGGGCCCTTCAATATCGAAGCCCGCCTGCTGGCCGGCTTCGACGAGGACGAATTGGCGGCGCTGCAGGCGCAGACGTTGTAGGAGCGACGTCAGTCGCGACCGCATGCCCTGGTCAGGACGGACGATCGTCCAGACCGGCCGGTCGCCGTTGTTGGACTTGGCCGGATGCCGCGGGCGCGCAGTTGCTACGGTCGCGACTGACGTCGCTCCTACAGCGGACTACAGTCGCGCGAGCGTCATTCCATCCGGCTCCACGCGCAACACCGAGCCTTGCTCGTACCAGTCGCCCAGCACGATGCGCCGGCACGCACGATCGCCGAGGGTGAGATCGTGGAGGGCAGGCCGGTGCGTGTGGCCGTGGATCAGCGTATCGATGCCGAACTGCGCCAGCGTCGCCTCCACGGCC
>DASTAL010000210.1:0-6526 GCA_035712685.1 Rudaea sp.
CGGCATCGCCCACGGCCAGATGCTGTTCATCGCCGTCGGCACGCCGCCGGACGAGGACGGCAGCGCGGACTTGTCGCACGTGCTGACCGTCGCGCGCACGATCGGCACGCACATCGACGGCTATCGCGTGGTCGTGAACAAATCCACGGTTCCCGTCGGTACGGCCGACCGGGTGCACGAAGCGATAGCGGCTGAACTGTCGCGGCGTGGTGCGAAACACGAATTCGATGTCGTCTCCAATCCGGAATTCCTGAAAGAGGGCGACGCGGTCAAGGATTGCATGCGCCCGGACCGCATCGTCATCGGTTCGCACAGCGCGCGCGCCATCGACCAGCTGAAAGCCTTGTACGCGCCGTTCAACCGCAACCACGAACGCATCGTGCTGATGGACGCGCGCTCCGCCGAGCTGACCAAGTACGCAGCGAACGCCATGCTTGCGACCAAGATCAGCTTCATGAACGAGATGGCCAACATCGCCGAGCGCGTGGGCGCCGATATCGAACTGGTGCGCCACGGCATCGGTTCGGATCCGCGCATCGGCTATTCCTTCATTTATCCCGGCGCGGGCTATGGCGGTTCTTGCTTTCCGAAGGACGTGCAGGCCCTGGAGCGCATTGCGCGCAGCCACGGTTACGAGGCGCGCGTGCTCGATGCGGTGGAAACCGTCAACCGCAACCAGAAGGAAAAACTCTTCGAACTGCTCAACCGGCATTTCGCAGGCAGGCTCGCCGGCAAGACCGTCGCGCTGTGGGGATTGGCATTCAAGCCGAATACCGACGACATGCGCGAGGCGCCGAGCCGGCGCCTGCTTGAGCAGCTCTGGTCCGCCGGCGCCAAGGTGCGTGCGTTCGATCCGGAAGCGCGCGACGAAGCGCAGCGCCTGTACGGCAAGCGCGCCGATCTCGTGCTGTGCGAAGAAATGTATGCCGCCCTGGAAGGCGCCGACGCGCTGATCGTGGTCACCGAATGGAAGGTGTTCTGGAGCCCGGACTTCGCGCGCATCAAGTCCGCCTTGCGTACGCCGGTCGTGCTCGACGGACGCAACATCTACGAGCCGGCTGCCGTCGAAGCCGCGGGTTTGGCCTACTACGGCATCGGTCGTGGCCGCAGCCTGCGCGACGTGGCCAGGCGGTCATGAGTTTTTCGCTGGACATCCAGGATGCGCGCATCGGCGTGATCGGGTTGGGCTATGTCGGCCTGCCACTGGCCGTGGCGCTCGGCCGCGAATTTCCGACCCTGGGCTATGACCGCAATTCCGCGCGCGTGGCCGAACTCGGCGCCAGGCGCGACTCCACGGGCGAGACGGATGCGGCGGAACTAGCTTCGGCGAAAAAGCTGCGTTACAGCGCGGACGCGGCGGCGTTGAAAGACTGCAATGTGTACATCGTCGCCGTGCCGACGCCGGTGACGCCGCACAAGATGCCGGACCTGTCGCCGCTCGTGTCCGCCAGTGAAGCCATCGGCGCGGCACTCAAGCGCGGAGACGTGGTGATCTACGAATCCACCGTCTACCCCGGAGCGACCGAGGAGGTTTGCGTGCCCGTGCTCGAACGCGCGTCTGGCCTGCGCTGCAACACGGACTTTTTCGTCGGCTACAGCCCGGAGCGGATCAATCCCGGCGACAAGCAACGGCGCCTGTCGGACATCGTCAAGGTGACTTCCGGTTCCACCCCGGAAGCGGCGGAATTCGTCGACGCGCTGTACCGGCGCATCGTGAGCGCCGGCACGCATCGCGCACCGAGCATCCGCGTGGCCGAGGCGGCCAAGGCGATCGAGAACACGCAGCGCGACGTCAACATCGCCCTGGTCAATGAACTCGCGCTGATCTTCGCCAGGCTCGGCATCGATACCGAGGCCGTGCTCGAAGCGGCCGGCACGAAATGGAATTTCCTCAAGTTCCGCCCCGGTCTCGTCGGCGGCCATTGCATCGGCGTCGATCCGTACTACCTGATCCACAAGGCCAGTGAGGCGCGGCATTATCCGGAACTCATCAGCGCCGCGCGCCGCATCAACGAGGGCATGAGCGCGCACGTGGCCGCGCAGATCCTGCGCCTGATGGCGCTCAAGCGCATCGACGTCGTCGGCAGCCGCATCCTCGTGCTCGGCATCACGTTCAAGGAAGACTGCCCGGACCTGCGCAACACGCGCGTGCGCGAAATCGTCGACGAACTGCGCGCCTGCCATGCGCAGGTGGATGTGTTCGATCCATGGGCGGACAAAGACGAATGCGAGCGTGAATGCGGCATCCGTCCCATCGATGCGCCCGCGGCGCAGGCCTACGACGCCATCGTGCTGGCGGTGGCGCATCGCCAGTTCCGCGAACTCGGCGCCGCCGGTGTGCACGCCTTTGCCAAACCCGGCGCGGTGATCTATGACGTGAAATACCTGTTGCCGGCCGACGCATCCGATGGGCGTTTGTAAAATGAATGCATCGCTCGAAGAACGCCTGACGGAACTGGAAACGCGCATCGCGTTCCTGGATCAGACCGTACAGTCGCTGGATGCGACGGTTGCCGCGCAGGATCGCATCCTGCTCGAATTGCAGCGCGAGATTGCACAGTTCCGCGGCGAACTCGGACGCGTGAACGCGGCGCTGGCGCAGGATGCGCAGGATGAGCCTCCTCCTCCGCACTACTAGTGCGATCATCCGTGATCGCGAAGATCAAGAAGCGCACGTCCTTGTGCGCATTTTTCAAATAAATCCTCATGTCCGAATCGTTGCGCGATCAGTTGCTCAAGGCCGGATTCGTCAAGAAGTCCGTTGAAAAACCGAAGCCGACCGTTGCCGGCAAGCCCAGGACGCATGTGCATGCCAGGCCGCAGCCAACGAAACGCAACGAAGCGGAAATCGACCTCGCGCGCGCCTACGCGCAGCGCGCCAACATTGAGCGCAGCGAGCGCGAGCAGGCGCAACGCGAAGCCGAGCGCATCGCGCGCGAGAAGAAGGAGCGAAAGCAGAAGCTGACGACTTTGCTCGCGGACAAAGCGTTGAATTCTGCGGATGCCGACGTGCCGCGCTATTTTCCGCACGGTAACAAGATTCGCCGCATCTATTGCACGAAGGAGCAGCTTGAAAACCTCAACCGCGGCGACCTGGCGGTGGTGCAACTAGCCGGGCGCTATCTGCTGGTCACGCGCGAGATCGCGATGCAGGCACAGTCGATCCAGCCCGAGTCCCTCGTGCTGGCGTGCGATCCGGATGCCCCGGCCGAAGACGACGTGCCCGCGGATTTGATGTGGTGATCGTCGAAGTGTGATTTCCTGCACGGGACGATAACGGCTCGCAAGGTAGGCTGAGCACGTCCGTTTCCTTGGCGAGACACGCATGCGCATTGGCGCCCTGTTGTCCTTGCTGTTGCTTTGTTCGGATTTTGCGATTGCGCAAGCGCCGCCGCAGCGCGAGCACCCGCGTTTCGCGGCGGGCGCGATCTGGAATCAGAATATTTCCGGCGTCACCCCGGATACCAATTCGAGCGCCATGACCGTGGCCAGTGTGGGCTGGGGTACTGGCAGCACTTCGTTCCAATTGGATTTTTCGATGCACCTGCTGTACGCCTCGTGGGCTGGCTACACGAATCAGCCGTTGGCGCAAAACGCCGGCTATTTCCTGCCGGACTGCGAGACCGGATACCTGTTCCCGGTACCGGTGGTCGGCGCTGTGGAAGGGGTAGCCGATTACACCTCATGCAATTACCCCGGTGGCGACGACTGTCACCTGTCCGTGGTGCTCGGCAACACGCTTTACGAGTCTTATCAAACGGGCGTCGATGGCAGCGGATTGCATTCGACGTGCATGATCCACTGGCACCTGAACCTCGTTTACCCGCCGGAAGGACGTGGTGACGGCTGCACCAGTACGGATGCAGCGGGTTTCCCGATCGGTACGATGCTGTTCACGCCGGACGATGTTTACGCGGCGTCTCTTGTGACGAATGGCGATCTCGGCCACGCACTCCGTTTTGCGCTGCCGAATCCTCGTATGCGTGCTGGTGCCTATGTCCATCCCGCCAGCCACAATGGGGCTCCGAGTTCTTCAAATGCCAATGCGATTCCCTACGGTGCACGCCTGCGCTTGAAATCGGCTTTCGCCGGTGGGAAGACGGTGTCGACCTTCAGCAGTAATGAGGCCGTGCGCGTAATCTTGCGTACATTGCAGAATTACGGAATGTTCCTTTCCGATGGTGGCAATGTGCCGCTGATTGCCGACGATGGCATGTTCTCGACGAAGGGTTGGAGCGACCTCAGCGTGGACTCGCACGCGCTGTTCGGAATTGCGCTCGGTGATTTCGACGTGATGCCGCTAGGCACCGTAATTGCGTACGACAATTCCAGCCCGAATGCGCAATGCGTGCGCAATGGATTCGGTGACGACGTGATTTTTTCCGACGGCTACAACTGGTAGTCGTCGGAAATCCATGCGATTGTGCCGCCCCGGCGCAATCAGAAATCCATGAAGTACCCGCCGTTCACCGGAATGTTCGCGCCGGTGATGAAACCGGATTCGTCCGCGCACAGGAAATCGACGACGCGTGCGATCTCGCTCGGTTCGCCCAGGCGCCCGACCGGAATGTTGGCGATGATCTGGCTGCGCACGTTTTCCGCGATCGCGGCCACCATCGCGGTGCGGCAGTATCCGGGCGACACGCTGTTGACGGTCACGCCCTTGCGCGCCACTTCGCGCGCCAGCGCCATGGTGAAGCCGTGCATGCCGGCCTTGGCGGCGGAATAGTTGGTCTGGCCGAACTGGCCGGTCTGGCCGTTTACCGACGAGATGTTGACGATACGGCCGAAGCCACGCTCGCTCATGCCCTCGACCACGGCGCGGCAGGTGTTGAACACGCCGCCGAGGTTGATTGCAAGCACGTCCGACCATTGCTGCGGATTCATCTTGCGCAGCGTGGTGTCGCGGGTGATGCCGGCGGCGTTGACCAGGATGTCGATCGCGCCGTACTTGCCTTCGATCGCCTTGATCGCCTGCGCGCAGCCGTCGAAATCGCCGACGTTGATCGGCTCGAAGCGGATCTGCTCGCCAAAATCGGCGACTTCCTTCTGGAACTCGGCCACGCGTTCGGCGCGGCTGGCCAGGTCCGCCGCCACGACGGTGCGCCCGGAACGGGCCAGGTATTTGCAGATTTCCGTACCCAGGCCACCGATGCCGCCGGTGACGAGCGCGACGCGCTTGCTCATGATGATTCCTCAGACAAGGATTTGCGCACCGCACGGCGTGGTGCGGCGCAACAGGCGCGCGATGGTAGGCGGCGGTGGCGGTCGTGTCAAACGCCGCGAATCAGGACTTGGACGACTTGCCCGTGGCGGCGTTGGCTTGGGCCTGTCCGGCGGCAGCGTTGAGGAAGCCTTCCTGCACGGATTTCCACAAATCCAGATTGCGCTCGGTCATGTCGTTGAGCATGGACCATGGCGTCTGGCCGAGGATGTTGTTGAGCTGGCTGCGGAACTTGCCCTGCTGGTCGAGGAAGATCTGCAGGCTCTTTTCCAGGTACGAACCCATGAAACCCTGCATCGAGTCGCCGTAAAAGCGGATGATCTGCGACAGCAACTGCGTGGTGAACATCGGCTGCCCGGTCTCCTCGTGCTCGGCGATGATCTGCAGCAATACGGAGCGGGTGAGATCCTCGCCGGACTTCGCGTCGCGCACCTCGAATTCCTCGCCGTCGATCACGAGCTGCCGAACTTCCTCGAGCGTGATGTAGCTCGAAATCTCGGTGTCGTACAGACGGCGATTCGGGTATTTCTTGATGACGCGGACTTGTGCCATGCCGCAAAGTTAACAGAATTTGCGGCGGCGCGGTAGGGTTTTGCTGCGCAGCAATTGGGGTAGTCTGCTGGCTAGGCGGGGATTAGGGACGCCTCCGCAATCCATCCGTGGCAGGCAGCCCGTTCGGCATGCTTGCCTCACCCAGTAAAGCTCGCGAGGCAATCTTGCGAACCATCCCTGGTGTGTCGCCGTTCGCCATCGTCGGCTCACCAGAAACGAAGCGCGCGCGATGCGCTTCAACGCATCGCGTTGGCGCGCTGGTGCACACCTTCGTAATCCATCCCTGGCAGGCCGCCCGTTCGGCATCCCTGCCTCACCTGGTAAAGCTCGCGCGAACTGCCATTCAAGGCAGTTCGCAAGCGCGAGCCTTACCAACCCATGTACTGCCCGCCGTTGATCGCGAGATTGGCACCCGTGATCCAGCGTGCTTCCTCGTTGGTGAAGAACGCGACGGCATAGGCGATCTCGTCCGGTTCGCCCAAGCGCCCGACCGGAATCTGCGCGGCGATCTTGTTGCGCACGTCCTCGGGCACTGCCATGACCATTTCGGTGGCGACGTAGCCGGGCGACACGGTGTTCACGGTGATGCCGAACTTCGCGTTTTCCTGCGCCAGCGAGATCGTGAAGCCGTGCATGCCGGCCTTGGACGCGGCGTAGTTGGCCTGGCCGTACTGGCCCTTCTGGCCGTTGATCGAGCTGATCTGGATGATGCGCCCCCATTTGCGGTTGCGCATGCCCTCGATGACCGGA
>DASTAL010000211.1:0-5290 GCA_035712685.1 Rudaea sp.
GCCGCCGCGAGCGACCAGGCGACGAAACGCAGCGGGGCGCGCGTCTGCATCCAGACGAAGGCCAGCGCCACCAGCGCATACATGATCCAGGCCGCGCGCGAACCGGCGAACAGGATCGGCATCAACTGGAATACGAAAGCAACCACCAATCCGCGCCAGCCCCAGCGCCGGCGTGCGGCGACGAAGACGAACGGCGACAGCACCGCCAGTACCGGCCCGAGTTTGAGGTTGCCGGCACCGAAGATGCCGGAAAGCCGGTCCGCGGTTTCCGCGCCAGCCAGGCTCCAGCCGGTGAGGATCTGCACCCAGGCATCGAGCAGCCAGAGCACGACAATCGCGGCGCAGGCATCGATCAACCGCGGCCACCACGCGGCATTGCGCAACGCGAGACAGGTAAACAGCGCGAATGGCAGGAAGCGCAACAGCGCGGCGACCGTGCTCCAGGATTTTTCCGGCGCCACCGCGCCCGGCGCGGAAATGAGCGCCGCCAGCCAATAGCAGGCGAACAGGATCACGGCCAAACGCACCCCGGCATCTGCACGCAGCAGCGCGCGCTGGCGCCAGGCGAGAATCAATCCGACGACCACACCGACAACGAGCGGCGCTTCCGAAGCGCGTCCCAGCGGCAGCAAGATCAGCACGCCGAGCACGATCCACGGCGGCCACAGGGTTTTCATCCAGCCATCTGCGCGTAAAGATCCAATGTCGCGGCCTGCATGTCCGCGAGACGGAATTGTTTGAGCGGCGCGATCGACGGCGCCAGGCGCAGCAGTTCCGCGGCGCGTTCGACCAGGCGCGTGATGTCGCCCGGCGGCACGCGCCCATCGGGATACAACTCGGCCAGCAATTCGCCGACGCCGCCGTGCGCGTAGCCAAGTACCGGACGACACAGCGCGATCGCTTCGATCACGGTGCGGCCGAATGCTTCGGGCTTGGTCGAAAGCTGCAAGACCAGATTCGAAACCGCGTAGATTTCGCGCACATCGTCGCGCGGCGGCGAAATCACGACACGCTCGGCGACACCGCGTTGCTGCGCCAGCGCACGCAATTCGCGCAAATACGCCTCGCGCCCGGGTTCTTGCGCGCCGAGCAACAGCAGCTTGCAATCCAGGCCGCGCGCGACGAGTCCGGCGAGCAGTTCGATCGCATCAGCGTGGCCCTTCAGGCGCGTGCCGCGACCGGGCAAGGTCAGCAGCATCCCGCCAGACAGCTGCGGGAAATGCTCGGCGAACCCGCGCCGCCAGGCGTCGTCCGGCGCATAGCCGAACGGAAATTCGGCCGGATCCACGCCGCGTGGAATCACCGTCAGCCGCGCCGGCGCGATGTGCGGATAGTGGCGCAGCACATGGTCGCGCACCGTATTCGACACGCAGATCACGCGCTCACCGCGGGTCATGATCGAGCTGTACCAGCCCGGCGAATTCAGTCCGTGCACGGTCGTCACGAAGTGCGTCTTCGACGCAGGCGGCTTGCGCAGCGCGCGCCACGCCAGCCAGGCGGGCAGGCGCGAGCGCGCATGCACGATGTCGGGCTTGAGATCGGCGAAAAGGCGCCGCAACGCACCGACCTGACGCAAGGTGAATACGGATTTGCGGCCGATATCGAGCGCGACGTGTTCGCTGCCCTGCGCCAGCAACCGCTCGACCTGGCGGCCGCCGGCGCTGATCACCACGGAACGGTGCCCGGCCGCGGCCAGGGCCGCGCCGATTTCCAGCGTCGAACGCTCCACACCGCCGGCGCTCAGGGCCGGCAGCAATTGCACCACGGTTAGGCGTCGCCCTGTCACGCGCCGGCCGTCAGTCGGTCAGGGTGTAAACCGCGCCGCAATAGGGACATTGCGCGGTGCCGGTCGCCTCGACGGGCAGGTACACCTTGGGGTGCGAATTCCACAGGCTCATGCCGGGCATGGGACACGACAAGGGCAAATCGGCATGGGTGACGCTGTAGCGATGCTCGGCGTTGGCTGGAATGACCCGGGCGACGGAGGCGCCGGAAACGGAGGCAGCGGAGGCGGACATGACGGATTCCCGGGAATCGGCGATGGCAATGCAACAAGTCTAGCAAGATGCGCACCAATTCGCGTGCGCGGCGTGATGCTGATCACGCCGCCGCCGCGACCGGACGCCGATTCCCTTTCCTTGGGAACCGGGTAATATGACCGGCCACAGGGGTTCCGACGGGGAGGCAAAATCGTGGATTTCAACAAGCTCATCGCGCGCGCCAAGAACATTCTATTGACGCCGAAAACCGAATGGCCCGTGATCGCGGGCGAGACGGAAACGGTACAGAGCCTGTACCTGAACTACATCGTGGTGCTGGCGGCGATTCCGGCCGTGTTCGGCTTCATCAAGAACAGCCTCATCGGCAGCACCTGGTTCGGCGTCACCGTGCATACCGGCATCGGCGCCGGCATTACCGGCATGATCGTGTATTACGTGCTGTCGCTGGCAATGGTCTTCGTGATGGCGCTGATCATCGACGCGCTGGCCGGTACCTTCGGCGCGCAGAAGAACCAGGTGCAAGCGCTCAAGACCGTCGCCTATGCCTACACCGCGAGCTGGATCGCCGGCGTCGGCGTCATCCTCGGCATGGGGCTCGGCGCGCTGCTCGCGCTCGCCGGCGGCATCTATTCGATCTACCTGTTGTACCTCGCCCTGCCGAACACGATGAAGTGCCCGCCCGACAAGGCCGGCGGCTACACGGCAGTCAGCATCATCTGCGCGATCGTGCTCGGCTGGATCCTGATGCTCATTGTCGCCAGTTTCACCGGTGCGGCGATGTTCGGCGCAGCCAGCAGCGGCCTGCACATCGGCAGCAGCAACATCAGTCTCGACGGCAACGGCAGCAACGTCAGCGTGGACAAGAACAGCGCGCTCGGCGCGCTCGTCGCGATGGGCCAGAACGCGCAAAAGGCGAGCCAGCAGATGGAAGCCGCGCAGAAGTCCGGCGATGCGAACGCGCAGGCGCAGGCCGCGGGACAGATGCTCGGCGCCGTGCTCGGCGGCGGTTCACAGGTCGAGGCGCTGGCGCCGGATGCGATCAAGGCCTTCGTGCCGGATACGCTTGCGGGCATGCCGCGCACCTCGGTTTCGGCCGAACGCAACGGTGCGATGGGCATGCAGGTTTCCAACGCCAACGCCACCTATTCCGACGGCCAGCACACCTTGCATCTGGAGATCGCCGACACCGGCAGCGCCAAGGGCATCATGGCGCTGGCCGGCGCGGTCGGCGTCGAAGCCGACAACGAAACGGACCATGGCTACGACAAGACCTACAAGCAGGACGGTCGCCTGGTCCACGAGCAGTGGGACACGCAAAGCAAGTACGGCGAATACAGCATCATCCTCGGCAACCGCTTCAGCGTGAAAGCCAGCGGCAACGCCGACAGCATCGACCAGCTCAAGGCCGCGGTCGGCAGCGTCAAGCTCGCCGACCTGGAAGCCCTGAAGAACCAGGGCGTGAAGACCCAGTAACCTTCCACCTCTCCCGCGTGCGGGAGAGGTGCGCGCCTCAGAGCGTCATTTCTTGGCAGCGTCCGCCGACACGGTGATGTGGATATGCACCTCGTCGCTGACCATCGGCACATACTTGCTCATGCCGAATTCGGAACGCTTGAGCATGGTGTCGGCATCGAAACCGGCGCTTTGCGAGCCGATCATCTTGTTTTCGCCGATCTTGTTGACGTGGGCATGCAAGGTCACCGGCTTGGTCACGCCATGCACGGTGAGGTCGCCGGCGATGTCGAGTTTGCCGGCGCCGGTCTTGGTCACCTTGGTGCTCTTGAAGGTGACGTCGGGGAATTTCGCGGCATCGAAGAAGTCCGGCGTCTTCAGGTGCTCGTCGAGTTTCGGCACGCCGGTGTGCAGACCCGACAACGGCATCGTTACCTCGACCGAGGACTTGGCCCAATCGGCCTGGTCGACCACGAGCGTGCCCTTGATGTCTTCCAGGCGGCCGGTCGGATTGGAAAATCCGAAGTGGTCGTAAGTGAACGATACCTGGGTATGGTTCGGATCGATGGTGAAGGTCTGCGGCGCGGCGAAGGCCGAAGCGCTCACGGCGAGCAGGGACGTCAGCAACAAGCGGCGTAGCAACATGGTGATCTCCTCCTGGCGATGAAACGGGTGCCGCGGAGTGTAGCGCGCAAACCGTTAGACTTGCCGTAAACCGCATTCGCTCGGCATGATGCGGCAAATCCCGCTAGCTGCGCGCCGCCGTGCCTGCACCCGAAACGCCAAATCCTGCCTGCTGGATCGTGACCGATGGAGCCGCCGGCAACGAACGCCAGGCGCGCGCATTGGCGCAGGCCATGCAAATCGAAGCGCGGACGCTACGCACCGGCCTGCGTGGGCCCTGGGCATGGTTCGCGCCGCGCCTGACGGCCGGCCTGCGTATCGGCGTCGATGCGGATTTGCGCCGGCGCCTGCACGCACCTTGGCCGGCGCTGGTCATCGGTTGCGGCCGCGATGGCGCCACGCTCACGCGCTGGTTGCGAACCGCCAGCGGCGGCAAGACCTTCACCGTGCAGATCCTCGATCCGCGCATCGACCCCAAGCATTTCGATCTCGTCGTCGCGCCGCGCCACGATGCACTCGAAGGTGCGAACGTGATCCAGACCATCGGCGCGCTCAATCCGGTGGACGACGATTGGCTTGCCGCGGGGCTTGCGCGCTTCCCCACGCTGGCGCAATTGCCGCAGCCACGAACAGCCGTGCTGATCGGCGGCCCGCGCCGCGGACTGGACATGGCCGAGGCGTGGTTCGAATCGTTTCTCGCTCGCATCAATGCGCTCGCCGCGCGCGATGGCGGCAGCCTGATGGTGTCGACCTCGCGCCGCACGCCGGCCGCGTGGCGGCGCCTTTCGCGCGAACGCCTGCGCGCCGACTGCGTGCATTTCTGGAATGGTCCGGAGGATGGCGACAATCCGTATCAAGGCTATCTCGCCGCCGCGGACCGTAGCGTGGTGACACCCGACTCGGTGAACATGCTGTCCGAAGCCTGCGCCACCGGCAAACCCGCATTCAGCCTGCTGCCGGATTCCGCGCGCGGCAAATTGACCGACCTGCACGCCGAACTGCGCGCGCAAGGCTGGCTGCGTCCGCTGGATGCCGCCGTGGATGTGTCCGCAGGACTGTCGCAATCGCCGCCGCTGCGCGAACTCGCCGCGATCGCGAGCAAGGTCTGGCATGTGCTGGAATCGACACGCCCGGATGTGGTCGCGGCACTGACCGGCGATTGAATCAGGAAAACCGCAATCCGGTTTCCGCGGCGACCCGCAAAACCGCTTGCG
>DASTAL010000212.1:0-2115 GCA_035712685.1 Rudaea sp.
AAGATGCCGAGCAGCGACAGGGCGAGGCCGATCCAGTCCGACGCGCCGGTCGGACGCGCAAACAGGATCACGTCGAGCACGAACGACAGCGCCGGCTGCAAAAGCAGCAACAACCCGACCAGCGATGCGGGCAACTGCGGCATGGCGGTGGCGATCAGCACCCAGCCCAGCACCTGGCCGAACAGGCCGAGACCGAGTAGCGCGGCCCAGGTTTCGCCGTCTGGGATCGCGAAGCTGCCGCGTTCGGCCAGCACCGCGACGGCCAGCATCGCCGCGCAGATCAAACTGTTCAAACACAGCGCGCGCATCGGCGTGAGGTTCGGACGCGTGAGTTGCGCGCGGCGCAGGCTGAGCAGGTACACGGCGTAGGCGACGCCCGTGGAAAGGCCAAGCCATACGCCGAGGCGGAAGCGTGGCGTGAAGGAGTTCCAGTCCACTCCGACCAGCAGCCAAAGCCCGATCAGCGCCAGCACGAGGCCGAAGATGAAACGCGGACCCAGGCGCTCGCGGAAAAACAGCACGCCGGCCAGGGCCATGATGAAAACCTGGAAATTCGCAACGAGCGTGGCGAGGCCGGGGCCGATGTACTCGATGCTGCGATGCCAGATGAACAGGTCCGCGCCGAACGCGAACGCCGGCAGCACGAGCCACGCCCAATCGCGCCACTCGATCCCACGCCATTGCCCGCGGGCGAGCAACAAGACAAGCAACATCACGCCGCCGAAAGCCATGCGCCAGAAAGCCGATTCGGTGGGCCCCACATGCGCCCAGCGCACGAAAATGCTGGTCGTGCTGATCAGTGCGGCACCCGCGAACATGCGCCACAGCGCGGCGCGCGGAACCGCCGCGATCACTTCGCCTGCTCGTGCAGCGGCGCCAGCGGTTCGTTCACGGTCGCGGCCAGCCAGTCGCGCAGCGCCGGCAGGGCCAAAATCGCATCGGCATAGGCGCGCTCGACCGGATCGAGCGCGACGTCGTAGCTTTCGAAACGCAGCACGACCGGCGCGTACATGGCGTCGGCGATGCCGAATGCGCCGAACAGGAACGGTCCGTCCTTGCCGAAACGCGCGCGCGCCTCGCGCCAGATCGCCTTGACCCGCGCGATGTCGGCCTGTGCATCCCTGCTGGCCGGGTGGCTCTTCACGCGCTTGCGGCAATTCATCGGCAATTCGTTGCGCAGGGCGGCGAATCCGGAATGCATCTCGGCGCTGATCGACCGCGCCAGCGCGCGCGCGGCCATGTCGGCCGGCCAGCCGCGGCCATCGAGCCAGCGTTCGTTCGCGTATTCGGCGATCGCCAGCGAATCCCACACGCGCACATCGCCGTCTTGGAGCACCGGCACGCGCCCGGTCGGCGAGTAGTCGTGGATGCGCGCGTAGAATTCCGGCACATCCAGCGGCAACAGGATTTCATCGAACGCAACGCCGAATGCGCGCAACACGAGCCATGGGCGCAGCGACCACGATGAATAATTCTTGCTGCCGATGACGAGGACGGGATTCGTGGACATGTGGATTCCTACACGGGTTCCGGAAGCCAGCCGGCGTCCAGGTCGGATTGCGGTTCGGCGCGGCGGTCGGCCAATTCGGCATCGATGCTTTGCGCGATCTCTCGCGCACGCGGCCAGTCGATTTCGGCCACCATCACGTTGACCAGCGGCATCGGCGGCAACTCGCCGATCGCGCCGGTCAGGTACTGGCCGCCGACGAAGGCGGGAATGCCCTCCGCTTCGAGCGCGTTCTTGACCAGATTTGCGTCGATGATGTTTGCGGCCCGATAGACGATTTGCATGCCAGTCACCCGCGCGGTGGCGTCGCAACGCACGCTACTGCTTTCCGCGGTTTCGGTAAAGCCGTCAGCGCCATGTCGACACGATGGAACGCGCCTTGGCCGACAAGGCAAACACTTCCAGGTCGCGATCGCGGTAAACCGCGGGCCCCAATTTCGCCTCGACCAGCGGCAAGCATCCGCGCACGTCCGGCCACTCCGGCGGCGGCACATACGCGGGCCATGCATGCAGGTGCATGACCAGGAAATCGGCGCCTTTCGCTTCGCCGCGCAGGATCGCGGACAAATGCCGGACTTCGCGCAAGCGCATGTCACGGGTTTCCGGAT
>DASTAL010000213.1:0-6456 GCA_035712685.1 Rudaea sp.
GGCTAGGGCGGCAGCTGTTCGGCGGCGGGCGCGCCCTTGGTCCAGATGCGGGTGTTGAGGTCCATTTCGTTGACGATGCCGCACAGGAATTCGAGGTTCGCCCAGATGCCGAAGAACAGCCCCGGCTTCTGCAGCGTTTGCCAGAGCACCGGTTCGAGCTTGGTCGAACGGTTGAACAACGCGATGAACATGCTCGTGCCGCTGAACGCGATCGCGATCGGCGCCCGGCTCTGCTGGGCGAAATGCAGGATGCGCCGCATCAGCGCCGGCGAGAGGATGTAGCGCGCCTCGATCTGGCTGGTGCTGTGCGTGGCGAACAGGCGCTCGAATTCGGGGTCTTCCAGCGTCACGACTTCGCCGGGCGGGGTTTCCGGCCCGGCCGAAAAAAACGCATGCCGCGAGGTCACGAACGTCTCGCCGGAAAAATTCTTGTTGAAATCGGCGACGAAGAACACACCCTTGAAAATCTGCTCGCGGGTCTTGCCGTTCGCTACGGAGGCGTCGAGATCGGAGAATTCGAAGGGCGTGACGCCGATCTTGCCGGAGACCCGGTCGGTGCCGCGGCAATGGCGATCGTCGCCGTTGAGATAGCGGGGGAACAAGCCGCAGTCGGTGAACGCGACCTCGCCGACGGCATCGTCGCGGTCGTACTCGAACGACGCGTTGTAGCGCTGGATGATGGCCGTGACCAGTTGCAGCTGATAGGCGTCGCGATATTTTCGCCTTACCGGGTCCCAGGCCACGAGTCCGATGCCGGCGGGAATGATGTAGGAGTAGTAGACAAAGCTGCTGTCCCAGCCGACCAGGCGCCCCACGATCATGATCCACACGCCGGTTCCGATCACGGTCAGGATTCCGATCACCCACGCTTTCGTCACCGTCTGCTCGCGCAACGGTTCGACGCGGGCGATCTCCGGACGCAGCACGCGGTTGTAGAACGCGTAGAAGTCGTTTGGCTCGTCCATCGCCGCTACGCGCTCGCTTGCGGCGTCATGTCGACGCCCGGGTTCTGGCGGTTGTCCGGCGCGGCTTCAAAATACGCGTGCGGCTGCATGCCGGCCATGCCGGCGATGATGCTGAGCGGGAACACGCCGATCGCGTTGTTGTAGGCGTTCACGGCGGCGTTGAACGCGCGCCGCGCCGCGCTGATGCGTTCCTCGACTTCGTTCAACGCACGCTGCAGCTGCTGGAAGTTTTCCGATGCGCGCAATGGCGGATAGTTCTCGGCCGTCGCCATGATCCTGGCCATGCCCTGGCTGATCTGGTTGTCCAGGTGCACGCGCTCGCTGGTGCCGAGGTCGCCGCGCATGGCCTGCGCGCGCAATTCGGTGATCGCCTGGAACGTCTGCGCCTCGTGTTGCGCGTAGCCCTTGACCACGGCGACGAGGTTCGGGATCAGGTCGTAGCGCATCTGCAGCATGGTGTCGACGCCGGCAAACGCGTTCGCGACGGCGTTGCGCCGGCGCACGAGCGTGTTCCACATCAGGATCGGCGCGGCCACCAGCGCGGCAACGACGAGCAGCACGATGAGCATGAAGGACTCCCTATCCGGTGCGCAGCGCGGCGCGGCGCCAAGATAGCACCGAACTTGGACGGCCGGCGACGGGTTGGTACAGTGGCGCCCGGCTGTCGCATCCGATCGTGCCTGGGAGGTGGAAGTGGACCTGCAACGCTTCCGTGATTCGTTGACGCCGGCGCAACGCGCCGCGATCGACGTGGATGCGCAATGGCGCCGCTACCGCGCCGGTGGCGGATTCGAGGACGAGGCGGCGTTCGAGACCTGGCTGGCCTCGCAATTCCCGGGCGCGTTCGGGGCGCCGCGCGACGAGCCCGTGGAAGTCAGCCGCGTGTTACCCGCGCGCTTCGCCCACGCGGATGCGCGAACCCTGGACATCGCCGAGGCACCGACGATTGACGTCGCCCGCGATGCCGCGCCTGCCGCCGCGAAACCGCCCGCATCGAACGGGCACGAATTCCACTACGCCATGCTGGGCACGGCCGGCGCCGGCGGCATGGGCACCGTGCACATCGCCCGCGACACCGAACTGCTGCGCCGGGTCGCGCTCAAGCAGCTCAACGCGAATGCGGACGCGAACGTGTCGGCGCGCACCCGCTTCCTGCGCGAGGCGCAGATCACCGCGCAGCTCGACCATCCGAACATCGTTCCGGTGTACGCGCTCGAGGTATCGCCGGACGGCAAGCCCGCCTACACCATGAAATTCGTCGAGGGCAGGACCTTCCACGCCCTGCTCAACGAGGCGCGCGATTTCTTCGCCGGCGGCCAGTGGCCGGACG
This sequence comes from Rudaea sp., assembly GCA_035712685.1. Taxonomy (GTDB): domain Bacteria; phylum Pseudomonadota; class Gammaproteobacteria; order Xanthomonadales; family Rhodanobacteraceae; genus Rudaea. Next base: position 2,296 of record DASTAL010000213.1, read on the forward strand.
AGAATCGTTCGCTGGCCCAGCGTCTGGAACATTTCCTGAAAGTCTGCGACGCCATCGCCTACGCCCACGACAAGGGCGCTATCCACCGCGACCTGAAGCCGGCCAACCTCATGCTGGGCCGGCACAACGAGGTCTACGTGATGGACTGGGGCCTGTGCCGCATCCTGCGCCAACCCGACGATACGCCGCCGGACAAATCGGTGGTGATGTCCTCGCCCGACGTTTCCGGCAGCGCCTCGGAGACCCAGATCGGCGACGTGGTCGGCACGCCGAAGTACATGTCGCCGGAACAGGCGCAGGGCCGCAACCGCGAGCTGGACGCACGCAGCGACCAGTGCGCGCTCGGGCTGATCCTGTACGAGATGGTCACGCTGAATCCGCCTTACGAGGGTCGCACCGCCTACGAGGTACTCGCCAATGCCGCGTCTGGCAAGCGACGGCCGATCGTGCACGCCTACCTGCGCCGGCGCATTCCGCGCGAGCTGCGCGCCATCATCGATCGCGCGACCGCATACAAACCGCAGGACCGCTACGCCGATGTGGCGGCGCTGGCGGCGGATTTGCGCCGCTACCTGCGCGGCGAGGCGGTGCTGGCGCAGCCGGATTCGGTCATGCAGCGCGCGCAGCGCTGGATCGCCCGCCATCGCCAGGCGGCGCTGAACGCCGTGCTGGCCATCGTCGCCGTCGCCGCCGTCGCCATCGGCGGACTGCTCTGGCTCAACCAGCGCCAGTTCAAGGCCGAGCGTCTGCGCGAGCAGCGCCTGCTCGCGCTCAGCACCAACGTGGCCGATATCGGCGACCAGGTGCAGATGCGGTTCCTGCAGCTCGAGGGCGGCATCGAAAACCTGGCCGATTCGGTCTCCCAGATCCTCGTGCACGGGCAGGATTCCGCGCAACACGTGTACCTGCTCGAGGATTTTCGCGATCCGGCGCGTGCGCCGAAGGACCTGGTGCCGAGCACGTTGCGCCCCGGCAAGATCAGCCTCGGCTCGCCGGTGTGGAACGTCCCGCCCGGCGCGGACCACGACACACTGATGGCGCAGGTCCACCGGCTTTCCGCGCTGCAACGCTTCATGCGCGACATCTACGCGCGCTCGGCGCACATGGTCGCGCGCAGCGGACAGGACTTGTACGCGGGCAAGCAGCCGACCGTGGAAAACGACGCGAGCCCGCTCGGCGCCATCCTGATCGCCCTCGAAGACGGGCTGACCGCACGCTATCCCGGCTGGGACGGGTTGCCCGCCGACTACGATCCGCGCCGGCGGCCGTGGTATGAGATCGCCCGCGACAAGCTCGGGCCGCAGTGGGGCGACCCCTACGCGAGCATCGGCAACGGCCCGATCGAACTGCCGCTCAGCGTGCCGCTGTACGACGACCAGCAGCGTTTCGTCGGCGTGGTGACGGCCGCGTTCATGCCCGACCTCATGATCAAGTCGCTGTTCGCCATGCGCGGCACGCCGGCGATCCGCGCCTTGTACCTGCTCGATGCCGGCGGGCATATCCTCGCCGCCGCCGGCGCAGCGATACCGCTCGAGCGGCCGGCGCAGGATGAATCGCTGCATCAGGTGTTCCCGTCGCCCGAACTGCTGGCCCGGATCAAGAGCGGACAGACGGGCGTGCTGGAAACGCGCCTGCGCGGCGAACCGGTGGTGATCGCGTTCGACGACGTCGCGCCGTTCGGTTGGAGCCTGGCCGCGGTAGCCGATCCGCGCGCATTGTTCAAGCGGGCCGTTGCCGGCGATTGAGGCCCCGGCTGGCGCATCCTGCTAAAATGCGCGGCTGCCCTATCGGAGAGTCCCATGATTTTCGACACCATCGCCACCAGCGGCCACGAGCAGGTCGTGTTCTGCCAGAGCAAGGACGCCGGCCTCAAGGCCATCATCGCCATCCACAACACCGTGCTCGGCCCCGCATTGGGCGGCCTGCGCATGTGGCCGTACAAGAGCGAGCAGGAAGCCCTGAACGACGTGTTGCGCCTGTCGCGCGGCATGACGTTCAAGAACGCGGTGGCCGGCCTCAACATCGGCGGCGGCAAGGCCGTGATCATCGGCGATCCGGCCAAGGACAAGTCCGAGGCGCTGTTCCGCGCGTTCGGCCGCTTCGTCAATTCGCTCAACGGCCGCTACATCACCGCCGAGGACGTCGGCATCGACGTCAACGACATGGAGTGGGTGTTCCGCGAAACCGAATTCGTGACCGGCGTGCACCAGGTGCATGGCGGGTCGGGGGATCCCTCGCCGTTTACGGCCTACGGCACGCTGCAGGGCCTGATGGCCGCGCTGCAGGCCAAGCACGGCGACGAGGACGTGGGCAAGCGCGCCTACGCCGTGCAGGGCGCCGGCCACGTCGGCATGGAATTCATCAAGCTGCTGCGTGAACAGGGCGCAAAAGTGTTTGTCACCGACATCAATCCGGAACTGGTCAAGCGCGCGGTCGACGAATTCGGCTGCACCGCGGTCGGCCTCGACGAAATCTACGACGTCGACGCGGATGTGTACTCGCCGTGCGCGTTGGGCGGCACGGTCAACGAGAAGACGCTGCCGCGCCTGAAGGCCAAGATCATCTGCGGCGCGGCCAACAACCAGCTCGCCAACGACGCGATCGGCGACGAGCTCGAGAAGCGCGGCATCCTCTACGCCCCGGATTACGCCGTGAATGCCGGCGGCGTGATGAACGTATCGCTCGAAATCGACGGCTACAATCGCGAACGCGCCATGCGCATGATGCGCACGATCTATCTGAACGTGGGCCGCATCTTCCAGATCGCCAAGCGCGACGGCATCCCGACCTACAAGGCCGCCGACCGCATGGCCGAAGAACGCATCGCCGCGATCGGCAAGATCAAGCTGCCGCACATGGGCAACAACGGGCCGCGCTTCCTTGGCAGAATGCGTGGGCATTAAGCAGGAAATCTGAGTCATGCGACCCTTTCCCCTCGGCGAAGACATCGACCTGCTGCGCGAGAGCGTGCATGCCTTCGCCGAGAAGGAAATCGCGCCGCGCGCGGATCTGATCGACCGCGAGAACGCGTTCCCGCGCGACCTGTGGCGCAAGCTCGGCGACCTGGGCTTGCTCGGCGTGACCGTGCCGGAGGAATACGGCGGTTCCGGCCTTGGGTATCTCGCGCATGTCGTGGCGATGGAAGAAATCTCGCGCGCGTCGGGTTCGGTCGGGCTGTCCTACGGCGCGCACTCGAACCTGTGCGTCAACAACATCCTGCACAACGGCAGCGCGGTGCAGAAGAAGAAGTATTTGCCCAAGCTGTGTTCGGGCGAATTCATCGGCGCATTGGCGATGAGCGAACCCGGCGCCGGCTCCGACGTCGTCGGCTCGATGACCTGCAAGGCCGAGCAGAAAGGCAACGTCTGGATCGTCAACGGCAACAAGATGTGGATCACGAACGGTCCGGATGCCGACGTGCTCCTCGTCTACATGCGCACCGCCGACAAGCGCGCCGGCAGCCGCTGCATGACCGCCTTCATCGTCGAGAAAGGCATGCCGGGCTTTTCCACGGCGCAGAAGCTCGACAAGCTCGGCATGCGCGGCAGCAACACCTGCGAACTCGTGTTCGAGAACTGCGAGATCCCGGACGCCAACCGCGTCGGCGAGGTCAACGAAGGCGTGCGTGTTCTCATGAGCGGGCTCGACACCGAGCGCCTCGTGTTGTCCGGCGGCCCGATCGGCCTGATGCAGTCGGCCCTCGACATCGCCCTGCCCTACGTGCGCGAACGCCGCCAGTTCAACGCGCCGATCGGCACATTCGGCATCATGCAGGCGAAGATCGCGGACATGTATACCTTGCTGCAATCCGCGCGCGCCTACGCCTACATGGTCGCACTGGACTTCGACCGCGGTGTGAAATCGCGGATCGATCCGGCTTCGTGCCTGCTGCACGCCTCGCAAAGCGCCGTCCAGGTCGCGCTGGAAGCGATCCAGGCATTGGGCGGAAACGGGTATATCAACGAGTATCCGGCCGGGCGCATCCTGCGCGACGCCAAGCTGTACGAAATCGGCGCCGGCACGAATGAAATACGGCGGATGCTGATCGGGCGCGAGCTGTTTCACGGCAAGTGGTAGTCCGCCGGATACCGCTCGTCTGGCAGTCACGAAACCTGTCCGGACAAGGATTGCCTGGCGCTGCGTTTTCTGCGCTACACTCGG
>DASTAL010000214.1:0-1001 GCA_035712685.1 Rudaea sp.
GACGCAGGTGCAGAGCCTTGGCGCCCAGCTCGACGCGCAACGCAGGCAGATCGACCTCGCGCAGGCCGGCGTGAGGGCAGCCAAGGTACAGCTCGACTATTGCACGGTACGCGCGCCGTTTTCGGGCGTGATCATCGCCAAGGCTGCGCAGGTCGGCGAAATCGTCTCGCCGCTCTCCGCCGGCGGCGGTTTCACCCGCACCGGCGTGGGCACCATCGTCGACATGGATTCGCTGGAAGTCGAAGTCGACGTGAACGAGTCCTACATCAACCGCGTGCAGGCGAGCCAGCGTGCACAAGCCGTGCTCGATGCTTATCCTGACTGGACGATTCCGGCGCACGTGATCGCGGTGATTCCGACCGCCGATCGCGGCAAGGCGACGGTGAAAGTGCGCATCGCGCTCGATCAGAAGGATTCGCGCGTGCTGCCCGACATGGGCGCGCGCGTGTCGTTCCTGGAAGAGGCGAAGAAGAACGGCGCGGCGCTGCCGCCGCTCAAGGGCGTGCTGGTGCCGTCGTCGAGCATCGTGCAGCGCGAAGGCAAGGACGTGGTATTCGCGATCGATGGCGATCGTGCGCGCCTGCGCGCGGTGACGCCGGGCCAGACGTATTCAGACCTGCGCCTGGTCGAGGGCATCGCCGCGGGCACACAGGTGGTCAAGCAGCCCGTTGCCGAGTTGGGCGATGGCGCGAAAGTGACAGTCGGCAGCGGCAAATAAATCACGATTTTTACGAGGATCGAACGATGGGCAATCTGGTCGAAATCCGCAATGTCAGCAAAGTCTACGAGCGCGGCAAGCAGAAAGTCGAAGTGTTGCATCACGTCGACCTCGATATCGCGCAGGGCGATTTCCTTGCCCTGATGGGGCCGTCGGGTTCGGGCAAGACCACGCTGCTGAACCTGATCGGCGGCCTGGACTCGCCCAGCGACGGCAGCATCGCGGTTGGCGGTTCGCGCATCGACAAACTCGGCCAGGGCGCGCTGGCGAAATGGCGCGCGGC
>DASTAL010000215.1:0-1782 GCA_035712685.1 Rudaea sp.
GGCACCAAGATCTTCATCACCGCCGGCGAACACGATCTGACCGAGAACATCGTACACCTGGTGCTCGCGCGTCTGCCCGACGCGCCCGCCGGCGTGAAAGGCATCTCGCTGTTCATCGTGCCGAAGCATAAAGTGGAAAAAAGTGGACAGATGGGCGCGCGCAACGCGGTGCGCTGCGGTTCGATCGAGCACAAGATGGGCATCCACGCCTCGGTCACCTGCGTGATGAACTTCGACGGCGCGGAAGGCTACCTGATCGGCGCGCCGAACAAGGGCCTGAACGCGATGTTCACCATGATGAATACGGCGCGCCTCGCCGTGGGCATCCAGGGCCTGGGCCTGATCGAGCGCGCCTACCAGGGCGCACTCGCCTACGCGCGCGAACGCCTGCAGGGCCGCGCACTGAGCGGCGCGAAATTCCCCGACAAGCCCGCCGACCCGCTGATCGTGCATGCGGACATCCGCCGCATGCTGCTCACGCAGAAGGCTTTCGCAGAGGGCGGCCGCGCGCTGGCCTATTACGCCGCCAGCCTGGTCGACCTGGTCGAGCGCGCGACCGATGCGGACGAGCGCAAGCGCGCCGACGAACTGCTCAGCTTCATCATCCCGATCACCAAGGCGCTGCTCACCGAAGCCGCGAACGAATGCTGCTACCACGCCGTGCAGATTTTTGGCGGCCACGGCTACATCCACGAGACCGGCATGGAACAGATCGCGCGCGACGCGCGCATCACGACGATCTACGAAGGCACGACCGGTATCCAGGCGCTGGACCTGCTCGGCCGCAAGATCATGCAGACGCAGGGCGTCGGCCTGAAGCATTTCCTCGAGGAAATCGGCGCGTTCTGCCAGGCCAACATCGGCAACGCCGCCGTGCAGGAATTCGTCGCACCGCTGGCGACCTCAGCCAAAAACTGGGCCGACCTGACCCAGGAAATCGGCAAGCGCGCGGCGGCGAATCCGGATGAAGTCGGCGTATGTGCCGTGGATTACCTGTTCTATTCCGGCTATATCACGCTTGCGTATTTCTGGGCGCGCGCGGTTGCGGCCGCGCAGGCCTCCACGCAGACGCAGGAATTCAAGGATGCCAAGCGCGCGACGGCGCGCTTCTACTACGCGCGCCTGCTGCCGCGCACGCTCGCGCACGCCGCGGCCATGCGCGCGGGTCCGGATTCTCTGATGGCGATGCCGGACTCGCAGTTCGGCTGAGGAAAATTCCCGGATCGATCGCGCCGGCCTAATGGACGACCAACACCGGAACCCTGCATTCCGCCAGCACGCGTGCCGTGACCGAGCCCAGCATGACGCTCTTGAACGCACTGCGTCCATGCGAGCCCATCAGCACCAGATCGTACTTTCCCGTTTCCGCCTTGCGTGAGATGCAGTAGGGTGCATTGCCTGCGGTGTGTGCCTCGTCGAAGGCGATCCGCGCCCGCTTCAACCGCTGGCGCGCGCCTTTCAGATTCTTGTCGGCGTTTTCCTGGTGAATCTCGGCGACGCGTTGCTCTCCCAGCGCGGCGGCGACGCGGTCCATCATCCGCAGATCCACATAGAACAGCGTCACCGTCAGATCCTTGACCTCGCCGCGTAGCGATTTCACCAGGTAGTGGGCTGCCCGATTCGAGCATTCACTGCCGTCCGTCGCAAACAGCACTTTCATGTCGATTCTCCACTTTTGCCGCGCTGGGGATCCGGAACGAATGCCCACCGGCAATGACCTATGGGCAAGCACGCTGCATTATCTTTCCGAGCGGCGGGCATCGGGTTGATCCACGTCAAAGG
>DASTAL010000216.1:0-3477 GCA_035712685.1 Rudaea sp.
AGCACGGCCACATCGAGTCCACTTTGCCCAAATATCCACAAGGCGGCAAGCGTGCCGAATTCGAAGTAGGTCAATTGGATTTCCGCACGCGCCGTTTCGATGCGCTCGAAGGCTTCGATCAGCGCGGCATCGCCGGCGTCCGCGCCGGCAACCCGGATGCGCTCGTTGTAGCGCAGCAGGTGCGGCGAGGTGTAGCAGCCCACGCGCTTGCCCGACGCTGAAAGCATCGCTTCCAGGAACGCGACCGTGGAGCCTTTGCCGTTGGTGCCGCCGACGCTGATGACGACCGGCGCGGGCGCCGGCGCACCCATGCGGCGCCAGACTTCGCGCACGCGATCCAGCCCCAGTTCGATCGCGCGCGGATGGACGCGCTGCTGGTAATCCAGCCAGTCGGCGAGCGTCTTGGCGGACACGTCTTGCGGTCAGGCCGCCTTCGACTGCCGCATCAGCAGCGCGAACAGCGCCGCCAGTTTGTCGCGCATCTCGCGGCGGTCGACGATCAGGTCGATGGCGCCGTGCTCGAGCAGGAACTCCGAACGCTGGAAACCTTCGGGCAGCGTCTCGCGCACGGTCTGCTCGATCACGCGCGGACCGGCGAAACCGATCTGCGCCTTGGGCTCGCCGATGTTGAGGTCGCCAAGCATGCCAAGGCTTGCCGACACGCCGCCGGTGGTCGGATGCGTCATCACCGACACGTATGGAATGCCGGCGTTGCGCAAGCGCGCGAGGGCCGCCGACACCTTGGCCATCTGCATCAGCGAAAGCAGGCCTTCCTGCATGCGCATGCCGCCGCTGGCGGAGAAGCACACGAACGGGATGCGCTCGTCCAGTGCCAATTCCGCCGCGCACGCGAACTTTTCGCCGCCGACCGAGGCCATCGAACCGCCCATGAAGGCGAACTCGAACGCGCAGGCGACCAACGGACGTGTCTTGAGCAAGCCGCGCATGGCGACGAGCGAATCCTTTTCGCCGGTCTGTTTCTGCGCGGCGACAAGACGATCCTTGTATTTCTTCGAATCGCGGAATTTCAGCGCATCGACGGGTTCGAGGTTGGCGAACAATTCCTCGCCGACGCCCTCGTCGAACAGCGCAGCCAGGCGCTTGCGCGCGCCGATCGCATGGTGATGCCCGCACTTCGGGCACACCTCGAGATTGCGCTCGAGCTCGGGCCGGTACAGTACCGCGCCGCAGCCATCGCATTTTTCCCACAGCCCTTCCGGCACCTTGCCCTTGGCCGTGGTGCCCTCGGTGCGAATGCGCGAGGACATCAATTTCTGCAGCCAGCTCATGTCTTCACCGTCTCCTACTTGCGATGCCGCCACGGCTGCGCGTGCCAAAGCCATGTCGTCCTCTTCTCCCGATCCCAGCGGCGCCTCGGCCGGCACCGGCATGTCCGGCGGCTGGCGCCCGTCTTGAGGATAGCGCTCACGCGGCATGCGCCGCGCTCCCGGCATCCAGCGCGGCGCGGATCGGCGCGAGGAACTCACGCGCCGCGGCACAGGCGGCTTGCGCCGAACCCGCGCCGGCCAGTGTTTCGACCAGCGCGCTGCCGATCACGACCGCATCGGCGAACTGCGCGATCGCCGCCGCCGAGTCCGCGTCGCGCACGCCGAACCCAACCGCCACCGGCGTTGCGGTGCGAGCCTTGATCGCCGCCACGCGTTCGCGCACTGCATCCAGACTCAAGCGGTTCGCTCCCGTGATTCCCGCGAACGATACATGGTACAGGAAGCCGCGCGCTTTCTCGCACATCGCCGCCAGCCGCGCCGACGAAGTGGTCGGCGCGGTAAGGAAGATCCGGCGCAATCCGGCCGCCTCGATCGCCCCCACGGCCTGCGATTCTTCCAACGGGCAATCCACCAGCAGCACGCCATCGACGCCCGCGGCGTTCGCCTCGCGCGCAAAACGCTCGTAACCGTGGATTTCCACGGGATTGAGATACCCCATCAGCACGATGGGCGTCGCCGCATCGGTCTTCCGGAACTCGCCGATCCAGCCGAAGATCTGCGCAAGACCGACGCCTTTGGACAGTGCGCGTTCGCTCGCATGCTGGATGACCGGGCCATCGGCCATCGGATCGGAAAACGGCACGCCGACTTCGATCAGGTCGGCGCCCGCTCCGACCAGCGCGTGCAGCAACGGCACCACCCCTTCGGGCAACGGATCGCCGGCCGTGACGAAGGGAATCAGTGCCTTGCGGCCCGCGCCTTTGAGTTGGGCGAATCGCGCGTCGATGCGGTTCATAGCGCCAGCCCTTCACGCGCGGCAATGGTATGCACATCCTTGTCGCCGCGGCCGGAAAGGTTCACAAGTATCATTTTGTCTTTTTCCATTTCGCGCGCGAGCTTGATGCCTTGCGCCACGGCGTGGCTGGATTCCAGCGCCGCCAGGATGCCTTCGGTGAGCGCCAATTCGTGGAATGCGGCGAGCGCCTCATCGTCGGTGATGCCGACATAGCGCGCGCGGCCAGTGTCCTTCAGGAACGCATGCTCTGGCCCGACGCCGGGATAATCCAACCCCGCCGAGACCGAATGCGTTTCGGTGATCTGGCCGTTGTCGTCGCACAGCACGTAGGTGCGATTGCCGTGCAGCACGCCGGGGCGTCCGGCGCTAAGCGAAGCGGCGTGATGACCGGTCGCTATCCCCTCGCCCGCCGCTTCCGCGCCCACGATGCGCACGTCGGCGTCGTTGAGAAACGCGTGGAACAGGCCGATCGCATTGGAGCCGCCGCCGACGCAGGCGACCAAGGCATCCGGCAGGCGTCCGTACTCGGCCAGCATCTGTGCGCGCGCCTCGCGCCCGACCACGGCGTTGAAGTCGCGCACCATCATGGGGTAAGGGTGCGGTCCGGCCACGGTGCCGATGATGTAGAACGTATCGGCCACGTTCGTTACCCAGTCGCGCATCGCTTCGTTGAGCGCGTCCTTGAGCGTCTTCGAACCGGACGTCACCGGCACGACCTCGGCGCCGAGCAATTTCATCCGGTATACATTGATCTTCTGGCGCTCGATGTCGGTCGCGCCCATGTAGACCACGCACTTGAGGCCCAGGCGCGCCGCGACTGTGGCGCTGGCTACGCCGTGCTGGCCGGCGCCGGTTTCGGCGATGATGCGGGTCTTGCCCATATGCCGCGCCACGAGGGCTTGCCCGACGGTGTTGTTGATCTTGTGCGCGCCGGTATGGTTGAGATCCTCGCGCTTGAGCAGGATCTGCGCGCCGCCGATCTTCTTCGACAGGCGTTCGGCATGGTAGATCGGACTCGGCCGGCCGACGTAGTGTTTCAAGTCGTGGTCGAGTTCGGCGACGAATGCGGGATCGCGGCGCAGGCGCAGGTAAGCGTCGGCCAACTCGGCCAGCGGCGCCATCAAGGTCTCGGCCACGAACACACCGCCGAAGTCGCCAAAGCGCCCGTGCATATCGGGAAACCGCGAATAATCGATTTTCATGGAAATCTGCCAAAGAGTTCGACGAGGGATG
>DASTAL010000217.1:0-3783 GCA_035712685.1 Rudaea sp.
GCGTTCCCGCTGGCCACGCTGCGCCAGCAGAAATACTGGCCGCCGGTCGCGCGCGTGGACAACGTCTACGGCGACAAGCACGTGTTCTGTTCGTGCGTGCCGATCGAGGCGTTCAGGGAAGAAGCCGAGGCGTAGTCCGCGCGACGCCGATGGGCGCCATGCACTACTCGGCTGTCGTAGGGTCGATCACGCCGGTCACTTCGGAAACGCGATTGGCCGGGAATCCGCCCTGGTGCGCGTGCTCGCGCATCATCGCTTCGTTCGGCGCGATGTAGACGCAGTAGATCTTGTCGCCGGTGACGTAGCTGTGGTGCCACTGGATTTGCGGGCCCAGCGCGCCGAGCACGCCGCAGGATTTCTGCGAAATGGCCTTCAGCTCCTGCGCCGTGAGTTTGCCGGCGCCGGGAATTTCGCGTTCGATGACGTACTTGGGCATGACGATCTCCTGAGCAGGATGAGGGATCACTGGGTCGATTCGAAACCGTTGCAAGACACGGTGTCGAAATGGAAACAGGCGGGCGAAATTTCGTAGGCACCCAAGTCGCGCGGACCGAAGCGATTGACATTGGCCTTGTCCACTTCGCGCGGGCGGCCGTCGAGATCGGTCGGGCCTGATTCATTGCCATCCGGCGCGAAATCCACCGCCGGGGAGCTGGCCTGCAAGTGGAAATCGCCGCTATCCGGATCGACAAAAACCGGATCGGCGTAGATCACCGTGGCGTCCGTCGACAGGTTCGGACCGCTCAACGCCAGGTAATGCGCGGTCAGGCCGGGTGCCGCCGACGCGTTCCAGACTTCCAAGCCGCTAGCCTCCGCGACGATGCTGCGGGTCAGGCTCAGGCCGGTATCGAAAGTAAAAACGCTGGAGCCATTGATGTTGTTGCGCGCGAACGTGCAGCCGTCGAAACTGGCAGCCGCGCCTTGCAGGCTCACCGCTTCGTGCAAGGTGTAGTTCTGGTCGAGCAGACACTGGCCGAACGCAAGGCTGGAGCCCGCTGCATTTTGTACGCGGATCGCATAACCGCTGCTGTTCTGGACGAGATTGAGGCGTTGCGCCGACACTTGCGCGTCGCTGCCATCGACGTCGATGGCAGCGGCGTCGGTGACCTGATTGGCGCCGTCGATGCCGACATTTGCATACAGATGGCTGCCGCCGTAGGCATTGGGCTTGGCGCCCAAGGCCATCACGGCGGACGGGTCGCATTCGGCGTCGCTTGCCGGGTTCACCCGCAGGCGCCCGTAACCGCCGACCAGGATCGCCGAACCTTCGCTCAGGGCATGGTTGGCAGTGAAATCGACATCGAACAGGCAGGCGGTCGCGTGCAGGCTGGCAGTGCCCGGATACACATACAAGCCGCCGGCCGATTGCGTAGCCTTGTTGTATTGCACGTTCAACGGTTGCGACCCGTCGAGGTTGAACAGGCGCACCACCGGGCTGCCGCTGGTGTTGGGAATGGCGACGATGCCGCCGCCGGCGAAGTCCGATAGGTTGCCGGAAATGGCATTGCCGACCAGGCCCAGGTCGGCCAACGCAGCGCCGCCGACGGCAATGCCGCCGCCGAACTCACCCGCATGGTTGTTCCGAATCAGCGTGTTGGCGCTGGCGGCCAGCAGGTGCACATTGCCGGAAATGCTGATGCCGCCGCCCGCGCTCGTGGCCGTATTGTCGTGAATGTCCGTCGCCAGATTCGGGTCGTCGGCAATCGTCACATCGATATGGCCGATGGCAGAGGAATAGGCGCTCACGCCGCCGCCGGCTCCCGAAACGGTATTGTGCTGAATCGTCACGCCGTCCAGGGTCACGCTGCCGTCGCCGTAGAAGGCGACGCCGCCGCCATTGCCACCGGTGTTGTCGTGCAATTCGACATTGCGCAAAGTCATCGCGGTGGCGCTTCCGAACACGCCGATGCCGCCGCCGCCGGACTGAGTGTTGGCTGCGCCCTTGCCGCCGCTGATGGAAAGATTCTCGAAACCGACGTAGCCGCCACTCGTCACGTAGAACACCGGGTGCATGCCGTCGCCGCCGACGCCGATTTTCGCCGGCGGCCCGCCACCGCCGCAGCCGGTGGAAGGGTCGCACACCACGGGCGGTGCGTTGCAAACGGCGGTACTGCCGACGATGTTCACCGCCTTGTCGACGGTGATGGCCTGGCCGCTGTAGGTCAACTCGCTGGTCAGGACGATGTTGGTGCCGGGACATACCGCGCTTTCGATCGCGGCCTGTATATCGGTGGTGTTGCATTGAGCGTCGTTGCCGACATAGACGTAATGCTGCACCGGCAAACAGACGGCGCGGGCATGGCCGACAGCGGCGAACAGCGCGATGCTCGTGACAAGACGGAAAGAACGCATGGCGATTCCTCGAGTGCGGTCCCTGCGCTGACGTTCAACGCTGCCCGGCGGGGAATTGCGACATGGCCGGTTCGGCTGTCTTGCGCGGCAGCGGCACGAGCATGCGCACGCGGCGCTGGTAATCGCGGTACGGCTCGCCGATGCTGGCGGCGAGGTCGTGTTCCTCGAACTGCAGCGCGACCAGGATGTACGCCGTCGTCGCGATCGCGAAGACGAGGTGCGCGAGCGTCATTCTCGGCGTGGCCCAGAACGCGATGATGAAACCGAGCATGATCGGGTGCCGCACCACGCGATAGAAGAACGGCGTGCCGAATCCGGGCGGCGTGTAGGGAGTGCGGCGCCAATTCAGCCAGACCTGGCGCAGGCCGAACAGGTCGAAGTGGCTGATCAGGAACGTGCCGATCAGCACCGTGGCCCAGCCGAGCGCGAACAGCGCCCAGAGAACGTCGCGGGCAACCGGGCTATCGACCTGCCAGACCATCCCGCCGAGTGGACGCCATTGCCAGAACAGCAAGATCAGAGCGAGGCTGGAAAACAACACGTAGGTGCTGCGCTCGATGGATCTGGGCACGAAGCGCGTCCACCAGCGCTTGAACGCGGGGCGTGCCATTGCGCTGTGCTGCACGGCAAAGATGCCGAGCAGGACCGCGTTGACCAGCAGCGCTTCGCCGAACGGCGCGGTCGGATCCGAATCCAGCGATACCGGCACGCCGAGGCCGCCGACAAAGGCGATGGCGTACAAGAACGTGGCGAAGAAAATCAGATAGCAGAGTATCCCGTACAACAAAGCAAGCAGACGGCCCATTGACGCACCTCCTCGAAGGCAGGCCGGCGCCGGGTGGCGCGGCTGCTGCGAGGAACGCCGGTCGACGGCGATTTGCGACATTCAGTGCGGTGGCGAATCCGGATACACGTCGGATTTGCCGGACAACTCGCGCACCAGTTGCCGGGTCTGCGGCGCCAGTTCGCTGGCCGGTGCACCGACGCCGATGGCTTCGATCGCGGCGGCGCGCGCATCGTCCGGGCGCTTGAGGTCGTTCAGGATTTGCGCTTTCTGCACCAGCATCGTCACTCGCCGCGCCTTGTCCTGGGGCGCCACGCGCTGCCAGTCGGCGAGCGTGCGCTCGATCTCGCGCAAGGCGTCGGCATTGCGGTCGAGCAGCCACAGCGCCTGCGCGTAGCCTTCGCGGATCAGGGCGTCCTCGCGCGAGGCGGCGCGGCCGGCGCGCTCGAGAACAGCCAGCGCTTCGCCGGATTCCTCGGCCGCAGTCTTGTAGTCGCCCTGCTTCGCCGCGACGTTGGCCAGCGTCGACAGCGAATACGCCACGGTCGGGTGGTCGTTGCCGAACATCGCGCGGCGCTCGGCGAGCGCCTTGCTCATCTCCGCGCGCGCATTGTCGAGCCGGTCCTGGCGGTAATAGGCCATGCCAA
>DASTAL010000218.1:0-1399 GCA_035712685.1 Rudaea sp.
ACGCTCGCTTCGAAGCGGGCGAGGCGTTCCTCGGCGGCTTCGGAGACGGCCGCGGAAACGGCCCCCTGTTCCAGCAACTGCTTGACCATGGCGCGGTGATGCTCGCTGAAGTCCACGTCCTTGAGCGCTTCTTCCAGCGCGCAGATCATGGTGGCAAGCCAACCGGATTTCGGATTGCGCAGCGCAAGCAGCATTTCGGTATTGGGTGCGGGCATGGTCGTATTCCGCTTTCGTTGCCGGCACCTGCCGGCGGATGGGAATATGCAGGTTCGATGCCAACTATTCGAAAAATCCTGAAAAATGGCTTGGTAGAGCCATTTCCAGGCATGTGCGGGGTTCGATTCACGGGTGACGTGCACGCGATCGGCTGCCGTGTCCGGCGCAATGCGTCAACTTTCGACCGAGCACGCAGGCCATGAGCCGGCGCCAATCCGACGTATTGATTCTCGGCGGCGGGGCGATCGGGCTGGCCTGTGCGCTATACCTGCTGCGCGCCGGTCGGCGCGTGACCGTGCTCGATCGCGGCCAGGTCGGCGCGGCGACCTCGCACGGCAACTGCGGCACGATCACGCCCAGCCACGCATTGCCGCTGGCGGCGCCCGGCGTGCTCGTGCAGGCGCTGCGCTGGGTATTCAGGAAGGATGCGCCGCTGCGCATCGCACCGCGGCCGGATTTCGCCCTGTTCGAATGGCTACTGCAATTCGCGCGGCGCTGCAACGCCGCGCAATGCCGGCGCGTCACCGCGATCAAGGCGCCGTTGCTGATTTGGGCCCGGGCCGAACTCGAAGCGCTGGTCCGCGATGCGAAACTCGATTGCGAATTTCAGGCGCAAGGCACCCTGAATGTCTACCGCGATGCGCGCGCCTTCGAGCATTCGCGGGAGTTGGCGCTGTTGCCCGTCGAATTCGGCCTGCCGGTGGAAATGCTCGACGGCGCCGCTTGCCGTGCGCGCGAGCCGGCACTCAACGACAGTGTCGTCGGCGGCTATTTCCACGCCGGGGACGCGCAACTGCGTCCCGAGCGCTACTGCGCGGAACTCGCGCGCGCGGTCTTGGCGCTGGGCGGTGAGATTTCCGAATCCACCACGATCAGCGGGTTCCGCACGGCCAACGGCAATATCGAATCCGTGGTCGCCGACCGCGGCGAATTCTCCGGCCGCGACGTCGTGTTTGCGCTCGGCGCGTGGTCGCCGCAGGTCGCGCGCCAACTCGACCTGCGCATCCCCATCCAGCCCGGCAAGGGTTATTCGATCACCTACACGCGGCCGCTCCATCCTCCGCGCATTCCGTTGTCGTTGAAGGAACGCGCCGTGTGCGTGACCGCGTGGGAATCCGGCTACCGCCTCGGCAGCACGATGGAATTCGCCGGCTACGACGCCACGCTCAACCGCACGCGCCTG
>DASTAL010000219.1:0-1498 GCA_035712685.1 Rudaea sp.
CGCTATGCCATCGGCCAGTCCGGCGGCTGGGATTACCTCACCTATTCCGCCGAAGGGCATCGCCTCTATGTCAGCCGCTTCGATCGCGTGCTGGTGATCGACGCGAACTCCGGCAAGATCGAAGCGACGATTCCCGGCACCGACGGCGTGCATGGTATCGCCCTGGTACCCAAGCTCGGCCGCGGTTACACCAGCAATGGCCGCGCCGACACGCTCACCGAGTTCGACCTCGCCACGTCCAAGCCCCTGCGCACGATTGCGGTCGAAGGCCACAATCCCGATGCGCTGATCTACGATCCGGCTTCCGGACATCTGTTCGCCTTCGACGGCCGCAGCAACGAAGCCAGCGTCGTCGATCCGGCCGCCGGCAAGCTGATGGCGAGGATTCCGCTGTCCGGGAAACCCGAATTCGCCGCCAGCGACGGCGCCGGCAATGTCTACGTCAACATCGAAGACACCGCACACCTGGTGCGCATCGATTCGGCCACGAACAAAGTCACCGCGGATTGGAAACTCGCCGATTGCGAGGAACCGTCCGGGCTCGCCCTCGACATCGCGCGCCATCGCTTGTTCTCGGTCTGCCAGAACAAGCGCATGGCGGTGACCGACGCGCAAACCGGCAAGGCCGTCGCCAGCGTCGCGATCGGCGAAGGTCCCGATGCCGTCGGATTCGACGCTAATCGTGGACTCATCTACAGCACGAATGGCCGCGACGGTACGCTTACCGTCGTGCACGAGGACGATCCCGACCATTACCGCGTGATCGCGAACGTGCCGACGCAGAAGAGCGCGCGCACGCTGGCGCTCGATGCCGACGGCAACCGCATTTTCACCGTCGCCGCCGAATTTGGTCCGCGTCCGGCGCCGACGAAGGAAAATCCGCACCCGCGGCCGACCATCGTCGATGGCAGCTTCGCCGTTCTCGTCATCGGCAATCACTGAGGAGAGTTCGTTCATGAAAATGTCCATCATCGCCGGTTTAGTCGCAGCAGCGTTCTCGATTTCCGTCAGCGCCGAAGACACGTCGTGTTCCATCGCGCCGCCGGCGAACGCTTCCAATGCACAACTTGCCGCCCTCGCCAAGGTGGGGAAAGACGCCGCACAGGCAAGCGCGCTCAAGGCGATCGGCGCAGCGGGCAAAATGGCGCCCCAGAGTACCGAACTCAAAGCCGTAAACGGCTGCCTGATCTGGTCGTTCGACATCCGCAATGCCGGAACCGGCGCGACCTATGCGGTCATCATCGATGCGGGCAACGGAGCGGTAATCTCCGTCAATGGCCAAACCCCAGGCAAGTAAGCAGACGAAGCGCACGGCGACGCACACCAGAAAAATGCCCAGCACTGGACGGCCTGCCGACAAGCGACGCGCCGCGCGGTCGTCCGCAGCGGCGTGTCTGTGCGCCTTCGCTCTGGGCGGCTGCGCGCTCTATCACCCGCGCCCGCTCGACGAAAACGCCGCGCCGAAGGATGCATCCACGCTGTCACAAGCGACGCAACA
>DASTAL010000220.1:0-2070 GCA_035712685.1 Rudaea sp.
GCGCGAAAACCGCCAGACTTCGCTCGCGATCCAGGCCAATCTCGCGCCCGGCGCCACGCTGGACGAGGTCAAGCCGAAACTTGAGGCCGCGATGAACGCGATGCAGTTCCCGCCGGGTTACCGCTGGAGCTACGGCCAGAACTTCGACTTCGCCAACGAAGCCGGCCAGCAGATGCTGTTCAACACTCTGATCGCGCTCATGCTGGTCTACGTCGTCATGTGCGCGATGTTCGAATCGCTGATTTACCCCGCGGCGATCCTGATGACCTTCGTGTTTTCCATCCTCGGCGTGTACTGGCTGTTCTGGCTCACCGGCACGACGTTCTCGATCATGGCGTCGATCGGCGTGCTGATCCTGATGGGCGTGGTCGTCAACAACGGAATAGTCATGATCGTGCACATCAACCAGTTGCGGCTGGAGGGCCTCTCGCGCACCGAAGCGCTGGTGCGCGGCGCACGTGACCGCCTGCGGCCGATCCTGATGACGATGGGCACGGCGATCCTCGGCATGGTGCCGCTGTGCATGAGCGACGCGACCATCGGTGGCGGCGACACGCCTTACTATCCGATGGCGCGCGCGATTGCCGGCGGTCTGGTGTTCTCCACGCTGGTCACGCTCGCGGCGCTGCCGGTCATCTACGCACTGCTCGACGACGCGCGCCTGGCTACGCGCCGCGTGCTGCGCGATGCGCGTGCGCGCGCGTTCCCGCGGTTGAGCGCGTTGAAAAGCTGATCCGGAATCAAAGAACCCGGTGCAGAATGCGGATTCCCGCCGTCCACTCGCCGATCATCATGCCGATGTTGGTGAGCATGAACACGAGCAAGGTGCGCGAGACGCGGTTTTTCCACCAGCCGGTCCAGTGAGTTACGTCGTCGCGCAGCGTTTCGAAGTCGGCCACGCGCGGATGGCGCAGCCACATTTCCACGCCGGCGCTGAACGCGCCGGACGGAGCAAACGGGCGAAACGGCTTCAACGGCCCGGAAATCGCCGCGGCGAGCACGCTCAGCGGATGCCCGCCGCCGGCCAGCGCACCAAGCGCGCAACCGGCCGCGGTGAAGACGATCCAGTCCTGCAGCGCCTGAGCGCCGTGCCCGGCACCACGGCTGAAGGCGAAGCCAATCGCGGCGGCGATGACGATCAACACGCCAAGTCCCAGCCATTTCGGCCAACTTGAACCCGCAGGCGCGATCTTCAGCGGAGCCAGAACGGCATCCGGGGCCGGAGTCTGCGCACCGAGTTCGCGTTCGATGCCGGCAAGATGTCCCGCACCAACCACAGCGAGCACGCGCCGTGCCGGGTGCATGCCGGTCTCCTCGCGCAGGCGCGCGGCCATGAACGCGTCGCGTTCGGCTATGAGGCTGCGGTAGAGCGGTTCGGATTGCGCGGCGAATTCGCTGAACGCACTTTGCAGCATGTCGCCCTGCTTGAGTTGCTCGATGTCTTCCTCACTGACTTCGCTGCGTTCGAACAAGCTGGCCATGAGTCCGCCGACGATGCCGAGCCGATCTCGCCAGCGCACGCTGTGGTAGGCGCGCTTGAGCGTGATGCTGATTTCGCGGTCGATCAGCCATAGCGGCAGTTTGCGTTGGCCAGCCAGATCCACCGCGGCCTTGAGTTCGGCGCCTGGTTCGATGCCGAACTGTTCGGCAAGCCGGCGCTGATAGGCGGATAGAGCGAGATTCGCCGCGACCATGCCGGCCTTGCCGTCGCGGATCACGCGCCACAAATCGAGGTTGCGCCAGGCTTCCGGATCGTGCATGGCACGATAGCGCGATTCGCACAATTCCACCGCGATGGCATCGTAGTTGCCGGTTTCGATGGCCGCGCGCACCGCATCCACGCTCACGCGCGAGACATGCGCGGTGCCCAGCAGCGTGTATTCGACGCCGTCGCGAGTCGTCTGCGCCTGCGGCTGGCCGGCGAGTGCCGGTGCGGGAGCATCCATCTCAGTCACGGAAGCGCTTGAGTAGATCGCCGTAGGCATCGATGCGCCGATCGCGCAGGAACGGCCAGATGCGGCGCACGGCTTCGCTACGTGCTAGGTCGATATCGGCGATCAGCAACTCGGG
>DASTAL010000221.1:0-1674 GCA_035712685.1 Rudaea sp.
CCAGATTGGAATGAACTGATGGGCAAGCCGTTCGTGATGTTCGGCGGAACGCCCTGCGCGATCGTGATCGGTCCGGTGCGGTAGTCAATCGCGCGCAGGGGCGCGATCCTACCGTTTGATGACGTCGTCCAGCGAATAGACGCCGGGCGGCTTGCCCGCAAGCCATGCCGCGGCATGCAGCGCGCCGCGCGCGAAGATGGTGTTGTCGTAGGCACGATGCGAGAGTTCGATCCGTTCGTCCCGCGTGGCGAGCATCGCGGTGTGTTCGCCGACGATTTCGCCGGCGCGGATCGAAGCAAAACCGATCGCGTTTTCGGGACGCGCGCCGGTATGGCCTTGGCGAGCCAGTACCGCGACATGCTCGAAATCCTGGCCGCGCGCCTCCGCGGCTGCGCGTCCGAGCGCCAGCGCGGTGCCGGACGGCGCATCGACCTTGCGCGCGTGATGCGCTTCGATGATTTCGAGATCCCAATCCGGCAGCGTGGCGGCGGCTTCGCGCAGCAAGCGCGTCAGCACGGCAATGCCCAGGCTGAAATTGGCCGCGTAAAGCGCCGGGATTCTCGCGGCGGCAGCCGCGAAGCGTGTACGCTGCGCGGCGTCGATCCCGGTCGTTCCGGCAACCAGCGCCACGCCGTGTGCCTCGCAATGCACCAGCGCTGCGTCAAAGCCTTCGGGCGTACTGAAGTCGATCACGACATCCAGTTGGGGCACTGCACGCCAATCGTCGTTGCGCGCGATCTTCGCAACGAGTTGAAAGCGCGCATCGTCCTGCAACAGGGTCTGGAAGGCACGGCCCATGCGGCCGTTGGCGCCGGTGATACCCAGGAGAATCTTGCTGGTCATCCGCTCATCCTTCCGGATCTTTGTCGTACGTCCGGATGCCGGGCGGCAGCCGAACCCACGCGTGCCTGCGGCAGTCGTAGACCGAATCCTCGGGCGCAGGAAACGACGGATCCGCAAAGGCCCCCACCGCGATGGACACGGATCCGGAGCAGCCTTCCTCGGTATGGAAAAGACTGGTTCCGCACACGGGGCAGAATCTGAACCGGAACCGCGATCCGTGATCGCCGGTTCGAACGTATTCGGTGGCAGCGCCCGAAACCGAATACGGAGCCGCGAACGCGGCCAAGGCGGCAAACACGCTGCCGGTACGGCGCTGGCACGCCAGGCAATGGCAAACGCCGACTCCCAGCGGTTCACCCTGGACTTCGATGCTCAACTGGCCACAGGAGCACGACGCCCTCCGAGTTTGAGTCATGCCGCGCTCCGAAACGCCCTGCCGGCTTCCAGGGCAGATTCGCGATTCTCGCACGACGCAGACGGTGCATGCAGCGCCCGGCGCTGCCTCAGCCGGTCATCTTCGACCAGAACTGCTTCACGCCGTCGACGAACCCGCTGTTGCGCGGCGAGTGTTTCTTCGCTTCCTCGGCGTCGGCGAAGGTGGCTTCGAACTGCTCGAGGATTTCACGCTGGCGTTTGTCCAGGCGCACCGGCGTTTCCACCACGACCGTGCAGAACAGGTCGCCGGGCTGGCGGCTTCGCACCGATTTCACGCCCTGCCCGCGCAAGCGGAATTCCTGGCCAGTCTGGGTCTCGGGCGGAATGGTGATGCTGGTGGCGCCACCCAGGATCGGTACTTCGATGGTCGCGCCCAGCGCCGCTTGCGCAAAACGG
>DASTAL010000222.1:0-1575 GCA_035712685.1 Rudaea sp.
ACGTCGAGTTCGGCCATCGCGGCGGCGGCACGCTTGAGCGGTTCGAGGCGCGTGCCGAGGAAATCCAGCAAGCCCTCGTACAGCGCGCGTTCGCGCATCAGCGCGCGCTCGCGCGCGGACAGCACCTTGTCCTCGAAGGCCTTGAGTTCCTCGGTGATGTAGCGCTCGGCGCCCTTGAGCGTTTGCCGGCGCGTGTAATGCGTCGGCGCCTTGTCGGACTGGCCCTTGCTGATTTCGATGTAGTAGCCGTGCACGCTGTTGTAGCCGACCTTCAACGTCGGAATGCCGGTCGCGGCCTTCTCGCGTGCCTCGAGGTCGACGAGGAACTGGTCGGCATTCGTCGACAGCAGGCGCAGTTCGTCCAACTCCGCGTCGAATCCCGGACGGATCACGCCGCCGTCGCGCAGCTGGGCCGGCGGTTGTTCGAGGATGGCGCGTGCAAGGTGTTGCGCGGCATCGGCGTGTTCGCCGACGCGTTCGAGCAGTTCATGCAAGAGCGGACTGTCGCACCGCGCGATCTCGTCGCGCAGTTTTGGTGTCGCCTGCAAGCCATCACGCAGCGTCGACAAGTCGCGCGGACGCGCGCTGCGCAGGGCCACGCGCGCGAGGATGCGTTCCAGGTCGCCGATGCCGCGCAGCACGTCGCGCAAATTTTCAAAACGGCGTTGTTCGACCATCGACTCGATGGCCTGATAGCGACGGCGCAGGGTCGCGTGATCGCGTAGCGGCCGGTGCAGCCAGCGCCGCAGCGCACGCGCTCCCATCGGCGTCACGGTTTCGTCGAGCACGCCGAGCAGGGTGTTGCGGACATCGCCCGAGGAATGCGTATCCAGTTCCAGATTGCGCCGCGTCGCGGCATCCAGTGCGATCGTCTCGCCGGCATTTTCCACCGCGAGTCCGGACAGATGCGGCAACGCGGATTTCTGCGTTTCCTCGACGTAGCCGAGCAGCGCACCGGCGGCGGCGATCGCCAGCGGCAGGCCTTCGCAGCCGAAGCCGGACAGATCGCGCACCTTGAAGAACGCGGACAACTGGCGCTGTGCCGTGTCGACGTCGAAATGCCAGGGCGCACGCTTGCGCAGACCGGGCAGGGCGGTGACGAATGCGGGCCAGGCCACATCCTCGGCGATCAGCGTTTCCGCCGGCGCAAGGCGCGCGAGTTCCGATGCCAGCGCTTCGGCGTCGGCGACCTCGCTGAGCAGGAAGCGGCCGCCGGCGAGATCAATCCATGCCAGTCCGAAGCTTTGTTTGCCGGCAGCAATGGCGAGCAGCAGGTTGTCGCGGCGCTCTTCCAGCAGGGCTTCGTCCGTGACCGTGCCCGGCGTGACCACGCGCACGACACGGCGTTCGACCAGACCCTTGGCGAGGGCCGGGTCGCCGATCTGCTCGCAGATCGCCACCGACTCGCCGAGCTTGATCAACCGTGCGAGGTAACCTTCCGCCGCGTGGTACGGCACGCCCGCCATCGGAATCGGCGCGCCGGCCGAGGCGCCGCGCTGCGTCAGCGTGAGATCGAGCAGTCGCGCCGCGCGGCGCGCGTCGTCGTAGAACAGCTCGTAGAAATCGCCCATGCGG
>DASTAL010000223.1:0-3849 GCA_035712685.1 Rudaea sp.
GCTCATCCGCGACGGCGCCAAGCTCGTGGAAACCGCCGAGGAAGTGATCGAGGAATTGCGCGGCGTGGGCGGCCTGCTCGCCGAAGGCCTGCGCCGGCGCCTGGATGCGCCCGCCTCTCCGGTGCGGGTTTCCGACACCGAGCAGCGCGATCCGGAATACCAGCGCCTGCTCGCCGCGCTGGATGCCGAGCCGGCGGCATTGGACGAGCTCGTCGAGCGCACGGGACTGCCCGCCGCAGCCTTGTCCTCGATGCTGCTCGTGCTCGAACTCGACGGCGCCGTGGCGGCGGAAAACGGCCGCTACGCGAGGCGTTTACGTATCCTCGCGCTTGACACCGTGCCCAAACCTGTGGGCACACTGGAATAAGGAAGGGCCCGGTCGAACCGGGCCCATTGCATCTTAAAACGGCACTCGCATGGCCAAGAACCTGCTCATCGTCGAATCGCCCGCCAAGGCCAAGACGATCAACAAATACCTCGGCAAGGACTTCCAGGTCCTGGCTTCCTACGGCCATGTCCGCGACCTGAAACCGAAGGAAGGTGCGGTCGACACCGACCGCGACTTCACCATGCATTACGAGCTGATCGACAAGAACGAAAAGCACGTCGACGCCATCGTCAAGGCGGCCAAGGGAGCGCAAGCGCTGTACCTGGCCACCGACCTGGATCGCGAGGGCGAAGCCATTTCCTGGCACATCGCCGAAATCCTCAAGCAGCGGAAACTGCTCGACGGCAAGCAGGTGCACCGCGTGGTGTTTTCGGAGATCACGCCGCACGCGATCCAGGATGCCGTCGCCCATCCGCGCGAACTGTCGCTGGACCTTGTCAACGCGCAGCAGGCGCGACGCGCCCTGGATTACCTGGTCGGCTTCAACCTCTCGCCGGTGCTGTGGCGCAAGGTGCAGCGCGGGCTGTCGGCCGGGCGCGTGCAGTCGCCGGCGCTGCGCATGATCGTCGAACGCGAGGAGGAAATCGAAGCGTTCAAGGCGCGCGAATACTGGAGCATCGAAGCCGACTGCGCGCATCCGTCGCAGCGCTTTTCCGCACGCCTGACGAAGTTGCGCGGGAAGAAATTCGAGCAATTCGACCTCACCGACGAGGCATCCGCGCATGCGGCGCGCGACGGGCTGATCAAGTCCGCGCAAGGACGCCTGATCGTCAGCGAAGTGCAGTCCAAGGAACGCAAGCGCCGTCCCGCGCCGCCGTTCACCACCTCCACGCTGCAACAGGAGGCCGCGCGCAAGCTCGGGTTCTCCACCAGCCGCACGATGCGCATCGCGCAGGGCCTGTACGAAGGCGTCGCGCTCGGCGACGAGGGCACGGTGGGCCTGATCACCTACATGCGTACGGACTCGGTCAGCCTCGCCAGCGAGGCGATCGCGGAGATCCGCAAGGTCATCGCGCGCGACTTCGGCGCGCGCGCCTTGCCCGAACATCCGCATTTCTACCGCGCCAAGTCCAAGAATGCGCAGGAAGCGCATGAGGCGATCCGCCCGACCTCGGCGCTGCACACGCCGGCCAGCATGGCCGCCTTCCTCAACGACGACCAGCGCAAGCTCTACGAACTGATCTGGAAACGCGCGGTCGCCAGCCAGATGCAGCACGCGACGCTGAACACGGTTTCGGTCGATTTCGATGCCGGCGGCGATTCTTTCTTTCGCGCCAGCGGCACCACCGTGGTCGATCCGGGCTTCCTCGCCGTGTACGAGGAAGGCCGCGACGCGAAGGCCGCCGAGGACGAGGACGAGAACCGCAAACTGCCGGCGATGAAGGTCGGCGAGGCCGTGCCGCTGGCCGACGTGCTCGCCGACCAGCACTTCACCGAGCCGCCGCCGCGTTATTCGGAAGCCTCGCTGGTCAAGACGCTGGAGGAATACGGCATTGGCCGCCCGTCGACCTACGCGAGCATCATCCAGACCCTGCTCAATCGCGAATACGTGTTGCTCGACTCACGCCGCTTCCGCCCGACCGACGTCGGCCGCGCGGTGGCGAAGTTCCTGTCCGGCCATTTCACCCAGTACGTGGATTACGATTTCACCGCCAAACTCGAAGACGAACTCGACGCGGTGTCGCGCGGCGAAGAAGACTGGATACCGCTGCTGCGCAAGTTCTGGACTCCGTTCAAGGCATTGGTCGCGGACAAGACCGAAACCGTCGACCGTGCCGAAGCCAGCGGCTCGCGCGAACTGGGCGTCGATCCGGCCTCGGGCCGGCCGCTGAGCGTGCGCCTGGGCCGCTATGGACCCATGGCGCAGATCGGCACCAAGGACGACGCCGAAAAACCGCGGTTCGCTTCGTTGCGACCGGGCCAGAGCATCCACACGATCACGCTCGAAGACGCGCTGCAGCTGTTCAAGCTGCCCCGCGATCTTGGCAAGGCCGATGATGGCGAGACGATCAGCGTCGGCATCGGCCGCTTCGGCCCGTTCGTCAAGCACGGCAAGACCTACGCCTCGATCAAGCCGCCGGACGATCCGTACACGATCGACCTGGCGCGGGCCAAGGAAGTGCTGCACGAGAAGGCCGAGGCGCTGCGCAACCGCGTGATCGCGAGTTTCCGCGACGGCGCGATCCAGGTCCTGCGCGGCCAGTACGGCCCCTACATCACCGACGGCGAAAAGAACGCGCGCATTCCCAAGGATCGCGAACCGGCAACGCTGACCGAGACCGAATGCGCGGAACTGCTCGCCGCGGCGCCGATCCGGCCCAAGCGCGGGCGTTTCGGCAAGGCGGCGAAGGGTGCGCCGGCCAAGTCCGCCGCGAAGGCGGAAAGCGCACCCGCGAAGAAGACCGCGGCGAAGAAAGCGGCAGCGAAAAAGACTCCCGCCAAGAAGGCTGCCGCGAAGAAGCCTGCGGCGAAGAAGGCCGCCGCGCGGGCGAAAGCACCCGCGGCCTGAGACGATGGACGCGGCACTGCAGGCGGCGGCAGAGGTGCTGCGATCCGGCGGCGTTGTCGCCTACCCGACCGAAGCCGTCTATGGGTTGGGCTGCGATCCGCACGATCACGCCGCTTTCGAGCGCGTATTCACGCTCAAGCAGCGCCCCCCCACGCAGGGCGTGCTGCTGATCGCAGCAGATTTTTCCCAAGTGGAAAAGTATATCGACACGGCTCGCGTGCCGGCGGACGCGCTGGCGCGCGCGCGCGCGACCTGGCCCGGCCCGCACACCTGGATCTTTCCGCGCGCCGCTTCCGTGCCGGACTGGATCGCGGGCAGCCACGCCGGCATCGCCCTGCGCGTGACCGCGCACCCGCTCGCTGCCGCACTGTGCCGCGCGTTCGGCGGTGCACTGGTATCGACCAGCGCGAATCGCCATGGCGAGCCGCCGGCGCGCACGGCGGCGCAGGTGCGCGGCGCCTTCGGGGATCAACTCGGTTATATTCTCGACGGCGCGGTTGGCGGACAGGAGCGGCCAACCCCGATCCGCGACGCGATCACCGGGGAACAGATCCGGACTTGATGGGGGAGGAAACGTGTCTGCGGTCGTTGGAATCCATGCTGTTTCGCCGCCTGCGTTGCCATTGCTGGCCGATGCGGACGTGTCGCGCGTTCTCGCATGGCAAAACGGGAAAGCCGTAACCGCGGGTCAATTCCTGGCCGAGGTCAACGCACTGGCCGCACGGTTGCCGTCGGCACGCCACGTCGTGAACCTGTGCGACGACCGCTATCGCTTCATCGTTTCATTTTGTGCCGCCGCCGTGGCCGGGCAGTCGAATCTGCTGCCGGGAACGCGTACGCCGCAGGCCATCGCGGAAACGCTCGACGCCTATCCGGACAGTTACGTTCTGGCCGAGCGCGCGCTCGATCCGACACCGGCGCGGCAATTCTTGCTGCCGCAAAGCTTGCGCGG
>DASTAL010000224.1:0-4499 GCA_035712685.1 Rudaea sp.
AACGCGCCGCGTCGGCGCCTTGACCTGCATGCCATGCGCGCGCAATCTTGCAACGTGCAATGTTCGAGGATCGCGCCGTGCCGGCAACCATCAAACTCAAGCACGCCAGCAAGGCACCGGCCAAGGCCGACGGCAAGCGCACCCTCGTCGACCGCCTGTGGCCGCGCGGCAAGTCCAGGGAATTCCTTGAACTCGACGCCTGGGTGCGCGACGTCGCACCGAGCACCGAACTGCGCCAGTGGTTCGGCCACGACCCCGCGAAGTGGACGGAATTCCGCACGCGCTATTTCGCCGAGCTGAAGAAGAATCCCGCTCTCGCGAGCCTGCGCGAACTGACCGCGAAGCGAACCGTTACCTTTGTATTCGCCGCGGCCGACACCGAACACAACAATGCCGTCGCCCTGCGCGAATACCTGATTCGTTGACTGCCTCGTCCTTCCACGGAGATCGAGCATGAGCCTTCCCCGCCGTGTTGCATTGATCGGCTTGCTGGCCCTGAGTGCCGCAACGCTTGCCCTCGCGCGCGGCCACGGACATCGCGGTGGCAATGCGCAACAAGCCGGGAAATTCGACTACTGGCTGATGTCGCTGTCGTGGTCGCCGAGTTACTGCGTGACGCATCCGGACGACAACATCCAATGCCGCCGCAAGGGTTACGGCTTCGTGCTGCACGGGGTATGGCCGCAGTACCGCAACGGCTTCGGTCCCGAGCACTGCGCCAGCATTGCCGCGCCGGACGAAGCCACGATCCAGCACGCGCTGGCGTTCATGCCGAGCCGGCACCTGATCGAGCACGAATGGCAAACCCACGGCACGTGTTCGGGCCTGGATCCCGCCGGCTATTTCGATCTGGCCGATCGCGCCTTCGCGAGCGTGAAGATTCCGCCGCCGCTGACGACGCCGCGCATGCCGCCGTCGATGAGCGCGAACGAGATCGTGCGGGCGTTCGCCGCGAGCAATCCGGGATTGGGGGCAACCATGCTCAACGTGGTCTGCCACGACGGCGGCACCCTGACCGAGGTGCGCGTTTGCCTGAACCGCGATACGCTCGCGCCGCAGGCTTGCGGCGGCCGCGTGCGCAACACCTGCCGCGTGGGGGCACTGCGAATCGAAGCGGCTCGCTGAAGCGTTTTCTTGGGGACAACGGGAGAGGAGCAGCATGAGATACCTGCGTTGGCTGGGCAAGATCGTGTTCGCCGTGGCGGTGTTGGCGATTCTTGGAATGATCTTCGTTTACTGGCGCAGCAACCGCGTGCTCGCGCAGCGCATCGCGGTCGACGAACCGGCGTTGACGATCCCGACCGACGCGGAGTCGATCGCGCGCGGCGAACACCT
Organism: Rudaea sp.; assembly: GCA_035712685.1. Taxonomy (GTDB): domain Bacteria; phylum Pseudomonadota; class Gammaproteobacteria; order Xanthomonadales; family Rhodanobacteraceae; genus Rudaea. Next base: position 1,336 of record DASTAL010000224.1, read on the forward strand.
GGCGACCACGCGCGGTTGCCACGAATGCCATGGCAAGGACCTTGGCGGAAGCATCCTCGTCGAATCCTTCCCGGTCGGCCGCATCGCCGGGCCGAACCTGACCCGCGGCAAGGGCGGCATCGGCGATCCGGATCCGATCCGGCTCGAACGGGCGATCCGCCACGGCATCGGCAGCGACGGACACCTGCTGATCTACATGCCGGCGACCGACTTCGCCGGACTTTCCGACGCCGACACCGGCGCTTTGATGGCCTACATCGCCTCGCGCCCGCCGGTCGACCGCAGCGTGCCGCCGCCGCTGGCGGGACCGCTGATCCGGGTGCTGTTCCTGCTCGGCAAGGCACCGCTGGCGTATGGCCTGCAGGTCGATCAGCACGCGCCGCATGTCGCCGCGGTGGAAGTCGCGGCTACCGCCGAATACGGCCGCTACCTCGCGCAGGGCTGCACCGGTTGCCATCGTTCCGATTTCACCGGCGGCCATGTGCCCGGCACGCCGCCATCGTTCGCGGACGCCGCCAACATCACCACCGACCCGGTGCGCGGGATCGGCCGCTGGAGCAAGGCCGATTTCTACAAGGTCTTGCGCGAGGGCAAGCGCCCGGACGGCAAGGACGTGGATCCCTTCATGCCCTGGCGCGCGCTGCGCACGATGAGCGACACCGAACTCGACGCGCTCTGGGCCTACCTGCGCACTGTGCCCGGCAAGGGCTGATCAGCAGCACGAAGCGTCGTGGTGCGAGTGCTTGTCGCTCGCCGCGACGCCGGCGGTCAGGCCCTTGCGCTGTGCCGCGCCGTGATCGGCGACGACCTGGGCCACGCACATGCTCACGCGCTTGCCGGTGGGAATGTGCAGGAATTCGTTCGGCCCGTGCGCGTTCGAATGCGGTCCGAGCACGCCGGTGATGAGGAACTGCGCGCCGGGGAATTTTTCGCCGAGCATGCCCATGAACGGAATGCTGCCGCCTTCGCCGTTGTAGGCCGGTGGCGCACCGAAGAATTCGCGCGACGCGGCCTCCACCGAAGCCTCCAGCCACGGCGCCAGCGCCGGCGCGTTCCAGCCGGACGAGGCTTTTTCCAGCTCGAATTCGACCTTGCAGCCATACGGCGGATCGGCTTCGAGCAGGCGCTTGACGAACGGGCCGGCCGCATCGCCGTCGAGCGTCGGCGGCAGGCGCAGCGAGAGTTTCACCGCGGTGAACGGACGCAGCACGTTGCCGGCCGATTCCAGCGGCGGCATGCCGGCGACGCCGGTCACCGATAGCGCGGGACGCCAGGTGCGGTTGAGCACGAGTTCGACCGGATCGGACTCGACCGGACGCATGCCGTCCACGAACGGGAACTTGGAAAAGACATCGTCGCCCAGCACTTGCGCGGTCAGTCGCGCCTGCTCGATGCGCTGCGCGGGAATGTCCACGTACAGTTCCTTCGGCACGATTCGGCCGGTCGCCGCGTCTTCGAGCCGCGACAGGATGTTGCGCAGGATGCGGAAGCTCGAGGGCACGATGCCGGAGGCGTCGCCCGAATGCACGCCTTCTTCCAGCACCTTCACCGTGAGATTGCCGCCGGAGAGGCCGCGCAGCGACGTCGTCAGCCACAACTGATCGTAGTTGCCGCAGCCCGAATCCAGGCACACGACGAGCGAAGGCTTGCCGATGCGCACGGCCAGATGATCCACGTAGTACGGCAGGTCGTAGCTGCCCGACTCCTCGCAGGCCTCGATCAGCACCACGCAGCGCGCGTGCGCGATGCCCTGCTCCTGCAACGCGCGGATCGCGGCGAGCGAACCGAACATCGCGTATCCGTCGTCGGCGCCGCCGCGGCCATACAGGCGATCGTCCTCGATGACCGGCGTCCATGGCCCGAGGTGCGCGGCCCAGCCAGTCATCTCCGGCTGCTTGTCCAGGTGCCCGTACAACAGCACGCAATCCTCCGCGTCGGCGCTGCCGCCGAATGCGGGAATTTCAACGAAAATGAGCGGCGTGCGACCCGGCAGGCGCACCACGTCCAGATGCATGCCGGCAATGGGCTGGGCCTTGGCCCAAGCCGCGAACTGGGCGACCACCTTGTCCATGTAACCGTGCTCGACCCATTGCGCGTCGAACATCGGCGACTTGTTCGGAATGCGGATGTACTCGACGAGCTGCGGCACGATCTGGTCGTCCCACAAGGCAGAAACGAACGCGCGGGTTTTGCTGGAATCCATACGACACCATTCTGGCGGACGAACGCGCATTTTAGCGCGTCGCGACGGGCCGAAGCGAACCGGCGCGCGCGCCCAACCTGCTAGACTCCTGCATCCGATGCACGCCATCCGCCTCTTCCTGGTGCTGATTCCCATCGTGGCCAGCACGCTTTTGCACGTGCTGCCGTTGTTCGTCGTCGCACTGCTGAAGGCGGCCCTGCCTTTTCCGCGCACGCGTGCGATCGGCAACCGCCTGCTCACCGCAATCGCGGAAAGCTGGATCGGCGTGAACAACGCGATGCTCGACCGCTTCACGCCCACGCGCGTCGATGTGCGCCTGCTCGACGGCGTCGATCTGCGCCGGGACGGCCATTATCTGGTGCTCGCCAATCACCAGAGCTGGGTGGATATCCTCGTCCTGCAGAAAGTCTTCAACCGGCGCATTCCGCTGCTGCGCTTTTTCCTCAAGCGCCAGCTGTTCTGGGTGCCCTTGCTTGGACTCGCGTGGTGGGCGCTGGATTTCCCGTTCATGGGCCGCTATACGCCCAAGCAGATTGCGCGCCATCCGGAACTGGCCGGGCGCGACATCGCCGCCACGCGCCGCGCCTGCGAAAAATTCCGCGCGCTGCCGGTGTCGATCATGAACTTCGTCGAGGGCACGCGCTTCACCGCGGCCAAAAAGGCTTCGCAGTCCTCGCCCTTCGTGCACCTGCTCAAGCCCAAATCCGGCGGCGTCGCCTTCGTGCTCAGCGCCATGGGCGAAGCCTTGCACGCGATCCTCGACGTCAGCATCGCCTACCCGGCGGGGGCGCCGTCGATGCGCGACCTGCTCACCGGGAAAATCCCCGAAATCCGCGTGCGTGTGCGGCAACGCCCCATTCCCGCCGAATTCACCACCGGCGACTACCAGGGCGACCGCGAATTCCGCGTGCGCTTCCAGCGCTGGATGAACGGCGTGTGGCAAGACAAGGATGCCGACCTC
>DASTAL010000225.1:0-7112 GCA_035712685.1 Rudaea sp.
TGCTGGCGACGGGGGTGTAGACGAACCAGATGGCGACCATGTCGAAGGTTGTGGTGCCGGTAGCGGCATTGGTGAACTCGAGTTGGAAGCCGTGGCCGCCCTGGCTGGGGTTGTACCAGTTGCCGCTCAGGTAGCCGCCCAGCGTGATCGAAGGTGGCGCCGCTGCGTTGACAACGATGCTGCCGGTCATGCCCATGCTGACATGGTTGTCGCAATAGTAGTTGACCGTACCCGGCGTGTTGAACGTCAGCGTGAACGTCCAGTTGGTCGCAGAGGGATCGCCGTTTCCGCCCTGGCCGTCGCAGCCATTGGCGCAGCGGAACGAGTTGTCGGCGGCATGAACGTTGTGCGCCGCGCCACCGAGATTGTTGAACGTGACGCTGTCGCCAGACGTGATCGTGATCGGCGTCGGCGAGAAGGCGAGTACCGGGCTGCTGCCTCCTCCCCCGTAGCCATCGCCGCCACTGGTGGTCGTGCCTCCGACCTGGACCACCCAATTCGTGGCATGCGCGCCGGCCGCGGCGAGCAGCAGGCCAAACATTGAAACAACGATTGCGAGCACGCGCATTGGCGACCTCCGGCTGTGGCGATTTGCCAATGCGGTGAAACTAGCATCCGACTCCGTATACGCCTACCGACCGCCGGCAGGTATCTTTCGTCGCGGCACTTCAGTAGTCTCGTGGCCGGATTTCCGCGCAGCGCCATGACCGACACGTTCAAATTCATCGTTGCCATTCCCGCGCGTTACGCCTCGACGCGATTGCCGGGCAAGCCGCTGCGGCCGATCGCCGGCGAGCCGATGATCCTGCGCGTGGCACAGCGGGCGCTGGAGGCGGGTGCCGCCGAAGTCGTGGTGGCCACGGACGACGTTCGCATTGCCGATGCCTTGCGTGCGGCACCCGTGCGCGTGGCCATGACCCGTGCCGACCATGCGTCGGGCAGCGACCGGTTGGCCGAATGCGCGCAGGCCCTGGGCTGGGCGGACGACGCCATCGTCGTCAATCTGCAGGGCGACGAACCCTTGGCGCCACCATCCGGCATCCGCGCCGTCGCCGAGTGCCTGTCATCCGGAAGCGCGCCGATGGCGACGCTCGCCACGCCCATCGGAACTGCACAGGAGTTGTTCGATCCGAATTGCGTCAAGGTCGTGGCCGGTCTCGATGGCCACGCCCTGTATTTCTCCCGTGCGCCGGTGCCGTGGGCGCGCGATGCATTCGCGCGCACCCGCGACGTGCTGCCGGCCGGACTCACCCCTCTGCGCCACATCGGCATTTACGCCTATCGCGCCGGGTTCCTGCGCACGTTCGCGGGGCTGGCGCCGACGCCGGCCGAACGCGCCGAAGCGCTGGAACAATTGCGCGCGCTAGAACACGGCCATCGCATCGCCGTGCGTCTGGCGCCGGAGCCGTTTCCGGCCGGCGTGGACACACCCGCGGACCTGGCGCGTGTCGATGCGCTGCTGCGCGTGGCGCATAATGGCGGCTGACCCGAGGTGCCCACGCCGCGCATGAACGCCAGGATCGCCGCTCCGGAACTGCCGCCTTCGCTCGACTGGGTGAACACGGATACGCCGCCCAACCTCGCCGCGCTGCGCGGGCGCGTGACCCTGATCCATTTCTGGACGTTCGATTGCGTCAACTGCCGCAACGTCCTGCCGGACCTGCGCTACCTCGAGAACAAGTACCACGACGGTCTGAGCATCATCGGCGTGCATACGCCCAAGTTCGAGTACCAGCGCCACGGCGAGCCGGTGCTCAAGGCGGTCAACCGCAACCACATCCGGCATCCGGTGGCTAACGATCCGGACTATCTGCTGTGGCAGGCCTACGGCGTGGATTCCTGGCCGACGCTGGCGGTGATCGATGCGCAGGGCCAGCTCGCCGCGCTGCTGCCCGGCGAAGGCCGTCGCCAGGAAGCCGACACCCTGATCGCGCATCTGCTCGACGAAGCCGCCGCGCAGGATTTGCGCGTGTACGAATCGGACGTGGCCACGGTACGTCCGGAAGCGCGCACGCCGCTGCGCTTCCCGTCCCGTCTCGCGGTGGGGGAATCCAGCCTGTGGATTTCCGACAGCGGACACAATCGCATCCTCGAATGCACGCATGATGGACATGTGCAGCGCCAGTACGGTTCGGGCAATCCGGGCTATTGGGATGGTCGCGGCAAGGATGCCGGCTTCACCGATCCGCAGGGCCTGGCCCTGGGCAAGGACGTGCTGTTCGTCGCCGACACCGGTAACCATGCGGTACGCCGCGTGCGCCTGCTCGGCGGCGACGTCGACACGGTCGCCGGCACCGGCGCGGCGGGCCACGACCTGCCGAACGAAAACCTGGAGCCCGCAAAAGTGGCGATGTCGGCGCCGGCCGATGTCGCCGTGCTCGGCGACAATGTCTACATCGCCGTGTCCGGCCAGAACCAGATCTGGCAGCTCGACATGGTGCGCAACAAGCTGGTCGTGCTGGCGGGCAGCGGCCAGCTCGGCCTGACCGACGGCGTCGGCGTGACCGCGAGTTTCGCGCAACCGTCGAGCCTGAGCCTGATCGGCCAGCAGCTCGTTGTCGCCGATGCCGCGGCGTCGGCGGTGCGCCTGCTGCGCCTGCTCGACAATCGCGTGAGCACGATGGTCGGCACCGGCCTGTACGAATTCGGCGATACGGCGGGCAAGCGCGAGGATGCACGCCTGCAGCATCCGCTTGCGGTTTGCGCGGATGCGCGCGGCCTGATCTTCGTCGCCGACAGCTACAACGGCAAGATCAAGGCCATCAACATGCGCAGCGGCGACGTGCGCGCCCTGAACCTGCCGTACCGGCTGCAGGAACCGGCCGGACTTGCGCTCGGCGCGGGCGCACTTTGGGTCGCCAACACCAATGCGCACGAGATCGTACGCGTGGATCTTTCCAGCGGGCAGATCCGGCGCCTGACGATTTCCGAGTGAGCGTGTGAATGGCCTGGATGCCACCGCGGCGGTTTTCGATGGAAGAGAGTTCGTCCGCACCCTGACCACGTCGCCCGGCGTCTATCGCATGCTCGACGCGCACGGCGAGCCGTTGTACGTGGGCAAGGCCGGCAACCTGAAAAAGCGCGTCGGCAGCTATTTCCTCAAGCCCGCGCTTCAGCCGCGCATCGCCAGCATGATTTCGCAGGTGGCGCGCATCGAAGTCACGCTCACGCGCACGGAAGGCGAGGCGCTGTTGCTCGAAGCGCAGCTCATCAAGAGCCTGAAGCCGCGCTACAACATCCTGCTGCGCGACGACAAGAGTTACCCCTACATCTATTTGTCGGCAAGCTCTGCCGCGCCGCAGGCGAAGCGTGGCGACGAGCGGCCGGATCCGGCGGACTTCGCCCGGCTGGCATTCCACCGCGGCGCGAGGACCGGCAAGGGCGAGTATTTCGGACCGTATCCGAGCGCCTGGGCGGTGCGCGAAAGCCTGGATCTGATGCAGAAACTGTTCCGCGTGCGCCAATGCGAGGACAGCTACTTCCGCAATCGTTCGCGGCCCTGCCTGCAGTACCAGATCGGGCGCTGCACCGCGCCCTGCGTGGGTTTCATCGGCGTGGACGAGTACCGTGAATCCGTGCGTCATGCGGCGATGTTCCTGCATGGCAAGAGCGATGCCGTGATTGGCGAACTCGGTGCGGCGATGGAACAGGCGAGCACGGCGCTGGAATTCGAAAAGGCCGCGCGTTTGCGCGACCAGATCGCCACGCTCAAGCGCCTGCATGCGCAGGTGCATGTGCAGGGCGCGAGCGCCGATCTCGACGCGCTCGCCTGCCGCATCGAGTCGGGCACGGCCTGCGTTTCGGTGCTGTTCTTCCGCAACGGCGTGAACCTGGGTTCGCGCGATTTCTTCCCGCGCCTGCCCACGGACGCCGACGCCGGTGCGGTACTCGCCGCGTTTGTCGCGCAGTACTACCTCGACAAGCCGGTGCCACGCGAGCTGTTGTTCAGCGATATGCCCGACGAGTCGGACCTGCTCGCCGGCGCGCTGTCCGAACAGGTAGGCCACGCAGTTCAGATCAAGGCCCAGGTGCGCGGCGATCGCGCGCATTTCGTGGAACTGGCGCGCAAGAACGCGCAGGCGGCCCTGGCCGCACGCTTGGCGAGCCAGCAGACGATACATGAGCGTTTCGAATCGCTGCGTGAACTGCTGGAACTCGGCGATACGCCGCAGCGGCTGGAATGCTTCGATATCTCGCACACCATGGGCGAGGCGACGGTGGCGTCTTGCGTGATCTACGGTCCCGAAGGCGCGATCAAGTCGGCGTATCGGCGTTTCAACATTTCCGGCATCGAACCGGGCGACGATTACGCGGCCATGCGCCAGGCGCTGGAACGCCGTTACAAGCGCCTGCAGGCGGGCGAGGGCGTGCTGCCAGATATCCTGCTGATCGATGGCGGCAAGGGGCAGGTCGCACAGGCGCTCGAGGTCCTCGCCGACCTGGGCGTGAGCGGCGTCCTGGTCCTGGGCATCGCCAAGGGGCCCGAGCGGCGCTCCGGCCACGAAAGCCTGATCCGCGGCGACAACGGCAAGACGGTGTGGCCGGGACCGGAGTCGTCCGCCTTGCATCTGCTCGACGCCATCCGTGACGAGGCGCATCGTTTCGCCATCACCGGCCATCGCCAGCGCCGTGAAAAGGCGCGCGAAAAAAGCCGGCTGGAGGAAATCGCCGGCGTCGGCGCGAAGCGGCGTTCGGCACTGCTCAAGCATTTCGGCGGCATCGGCGGCGTGGCGGCGGCGGGCATCGACGAACTCGCCCAAGTCAATGGTGTGAGCCGCGAACTGGCTGCGAAAATCTACGCCGCTTTCCACGGCTGAGCGCAGACGTGGCACACTCGCCGGCATGCCGCTGACCTGGCCAACCATCCTCACCCTGTTCCGCATCGCGTTGTTGCCAGTGATGGTGGCCGTGTTTTATGCCGGATTCCACGGCGCCAACATCGCCGCCGCAGCAATTTTTCTCGCCGCCGCGATCACCGACTGGCTGGACGGTTACATCGCCCGACGCCTCAACCAGTATTCGCGCTTCGGCGCTTTCCTCGATCCGGTCGCCGACAAGCTCATGGTCGCGGTGACGCTGTTCCTGCTGGTGCAGGAAAATCCCACGCCGCTGCTCGCCGTCGTCAGTGCAATCATCGTTGGCCGCGAGATCGCGATTTCCGCACTGCGCGAATGGATGGCGGAAATCGGTGCACGCGGCCTGGTCAAGGTGGCCATGCTCGGCAAGATCAAGACGGTGATGCAGATCGTGGCGATCGTGGTGTTGTTGTACCAGCACGAATCCGTGGGCCTGAGACTGTTCCACGTCGGCGAAGCCCTGCTCGTCATTGCGGCCGCGCTGACGATCTGGTCCGGCCTCGATTACCTGCGCGCGGCATGGCCGGCCATGCGCGGAGAAGGTCCGTCGGCGTAACGCTGTTGCCATCCGCGCGCCAACCCGTATAATGCGCGTCCTCGCGCGGGAATAGCTCAGTTGGTAGAGCACGACCTTGCCAAGGTCGGGGTCGCGAGTTCGAGTCTCGTTTCCCGCTCCAGCATTTCGACAAAACCTCGGATCGCCCGAGGTTTTGTTTTTTCAGGCTCACGTCGTTAAGCTGAGTCTTCGGATGGCCAGGTGGCAGAGTGGTCATGCAGCGGCCTGCAAAGCCGTGTACGCCGGTTCGATTCCGACCCTGGCCTCCATCCGTTGTCTTTGCATTCGTCGGCGGATGCGAGAATCACAAAGCTGCCGTCCGTGGCCGCACTTCTGGCGCGTTCCGCGCGCAATGCCGCATACTTTGGGCCATGATCAAGCCTCGGTGGCGAAACTGGTAAACGCAAGGGACTTAAAATCCCTCGGCGGGCAACCGCCTTGCCGGTTCAAGTCCGGCCCGGGGCACCACATGTGCTATTTCGACGGTGTTACCATCCGGTAGCAGTCGTTATCTTTGCCATTTTGACGGCGGAACCCCATGCAGATCCGGACCAAGTTGCCCAAGGTGGGCACCACGATTTTCAGCGTGATGTCGCAACTGGCGACACAGCACAAGGCGATCAACCTCGGCCAGGGATTTCCGGATTTCGATGGTCCGCAAGCGTTGCGCGACGCGTTGACCGCGGCGATGAATTCCGGCAAGAACCAGTACGCGCCGATGACCGGCGTGCCGAAGCTGCGCGAGCAGATCGCGCTCAAGACCGAGAAGGTCTACGGCCGCAAGGTCAGTGCCGACACCGAAGTCACCGTCACCAGCGGCGCGACCGAGGCGTTGTTCGCCGCAATTGCCGCGGTCGTGCACGCGGGCGAGGAAGTGATCGTGCTCGATCCGTGTTACGACAGCTACGAACCGGCGATCGAACTCGCCGGCGGGCGCGCCGTGCACATCCCGCTGCAACTGCCGGACTTTTCCGTCGATTGGCAGCGTGTGAAGGATGCGGTCACGCCGCGCACGCGCATGATCCTGATCAACTCGCCGCACAATCCGTCCGGCGCCGTGCTGGAGGCATCCGACCTGGAGACGCTCGCCGGCATCGTGCGTGGCACCGAGATTTTCGTTCTGTCCGACGAGGTCTACGAACACATCATCTTCGACGGCATCGCGCACCAGAGCGTGCTGCGCCACGAGGAACTGGCCGCGCGCAGCTTCGTGATCTCGTCGTTCGGCAAGACCTACCATTGCACCGGCTGGAAGGTGGGCTACTGCATCGCGCCGCCGCAGCTCAGTGCGGAATTCCGCAAGGTGCACCAGTACCTGACCTTCTGCACGTTCAGCCCGGCGCAGTGGGCGTTCGCCGACATGCTCGAATCCGATCCCGGGCATTATCTGGATCTGCCCGCGTTCTATCAGGCCAAGCGCGATCATTTCCGCCAACTCCTCGCGCCGTCGAAGTTCAAGCTGCAGCCGGTCAAGGGCGCGTATTTCCAGCTGGTCGATTATTCGGCGCTGAAGGCTACCGACGACCTGAATTTCTGCGAGTGGCTCGTGCGCGAGGCGGGCGTTGCCGCGATCCCGATTTCAGCGTTCTACGAAACGCCGCCGGATGCGCGTCTGGTGAGATTGTGTTTTGCCAAGAATGAAGCGACCCTGGCGGCGGCCGCGGAGCGGCTATGCCGGCTCTGATGAAAAATGGGTTGAA
>DASTAL010000226.1:0-1657 GCA_035712685.1 Rudaea sp.
TGCTGGCGACGGGGGTGTAGACGAACCAGATGGCGACCATGTCGAAGGTTGTGGTGCCGGTAGCGGCATTGGTGAACTCGAGTTGGAAGCCGTGGCCGCCCTGGCTGGGGTTGTACCAGTTGCCGCTCAGGTAGCCGCCCAACTTGATCGAAGGCGGCGGCGGGGCCACGGAATTCACGGTGATGGTGCCACGCATGCCCATACTTGCGTGCTGGTCGCACTGGTATTGCACCGTTCCGGCCGTGGGGAAGACCACCGTATCGCTCCATGCCGAACCGTTGGGCGCGTTGTTTGTTGTGCAATTTGCCGCGCAATTGAAACTGGTCGGGCCGCTGGTCGAATGTGCGTTATGGAAGCCGCCGCCATTGGTGAATGTCACCGAGTCGCCGGCATTAATGGTCAGGCTGGACGGGGTGAAGGCGAAATCCGTGGCCGTCACCGTGAACGTGGTCGCCTGCACCGCCACACCCGGAAAGTGCAACAGAGCCGCGGCGAAAAGCAATTTCAACATGACCGTTCTCCGCAACATGGCACGCTACCCGCAACGCGCGGAACGCCGCGCACGTTGACAATCTGCCATTCGCGCCGCGGCGGCGGTACCGACCAAAGTAGGTAACGCCCTCCCTTCCCTGGTCAGTGCCTTACACTGTGCGCGAGGCCGCCGACGTTCGGCGGACAAGGCAGGCGGAATGGCCAAGCTGTATTTCTATTATTCGGCAATGAATGCCGGAAAAACAACGACTCTGTTGCAAAGCGCGCACAACTATCGCGAGCGCGGCATGCGCACGTTGATCCTGACGCCATTGCTCGACGACCGCCATGGCCGCGGCGTGGTCGCCTCGCGCATCGGCCTCAAGGCACGCGGCCGCACCTTCGTGCACGACGACGACCTGCTCGACCTGGTGCGCGAGGACATCGCCGCGAACGGCGCACTGCACTGCGTGCTGGTGGACGAGGCGCAATTCCTCACCCGCGCCCAGGCATGGCAGTTGTCCGACGTGGTCGACAAGCTGCGCATCCCCGTGCTCGCCTACGGCCTGCGCACGGATTTCCGCGGCGAACCGTTCGAGGGCAGCAAGTATCTGCTCGCCTGGGCCGACGAGATGCAGGAGATCAAGACGATCTGCCACAGCGGCAAGAAGGCGACGATGGTGGTGCGCGTCGACGACCGGGGCCGTGCCGTCACCGACGGTCCGCAGGTGGAGATCGGCGGCAACGAGCGCTACGTGTCGGTAAGCCGCGCCGAATTCAAGAAGATCGTGCGCGGCGAAGGCCGGATCGAGCTCCACCAGCCGACGCTGCCGCTGGGCGACAGGAAAAATTGAATCTCAGCGCTGGCATTTCGCGCAGTAGAACGTGCTGCGCTGTCCGAGCACGACCGCGCGCACCGGCGACGCACAAACCTTGCATGCTTCGCCGGCACGGCCGTAGACGAACAATTCCTGCTCGAAGTAGCCCGGAACGCCGTCGGGGCTGATGAAATCGCGCAACGTCGTGCCGCCGCGCGTGATGGCATGGGCGAGGATGCGGCGCACCTCGTCCGCGAGGCGCGCGTAACGCGCCCGCGATACCGAACCGGCCGCGCGGTTGGGGTGGATGCCGGCGGCGAACAACGCCTCGGCGGCGTAAATGTTGCCGACGCCGACGACGACGTGCT